>DETG01000024.1:49031-62883 GCA_002361535.1 Prevotella sp. UBA3294 | reverse complement strand
TTGTAAAATACATAGGAAGCAGAAATCACAGAAATCACTGAAATCACTGAAATTTTTAATCAGCCTATACGGCTGATAGTCCTTGAAGTCCAAAGCGTCCGTAGAATAATATAAGTTCCGCAGAACCAACGGCCACTCCAGGCGAAGCGGAGAGAAAAAGCCAAAAGAATCATTGGCAGGCTAATGATTATCTGCTAAATCTGCAAAATCCGCATGACTAAGAGCGATCAAGAGGTGATTGGTGCATGGTAGCAATCTCACGAAAACTACTTTGCCCGCGAAAGCATCCTCTTTACTTCACCACCACTTTCCTGCCGTTCTGGATATACACCCCTTTCTGCGGAACACCTTTGATCCTGCGGCCATTGAGGTCGTAGTAGGTGCCTGGGGTTGATGGCTTATTAATGACCGGTGGATGGATGCCCGTGGTATAAGACCATATCTCCTCCCTTGTACCCAGCACACTGTCACCTAACTTGCAGTAATCGAAAAGATCACTGTCGTAAGTGGTGATGTACGGACCCGTATATGTTTCAGGATCAGTTATCTCACCTTCATTGGGATGGTGGGGGACAGGCATATAATCAGACTCGAACTTTATTCCCATGGGCGAACCGATTCCTTCCACCCAGTAGGAACGATACGACGAGTTTCCATACTCCGTTACTTCCACGGCATAGTAGTTGAAGGGTTCTCCCTGAAGCTCGATCTCCCTCTTTCCCACAACCGTACATTTCTTGCTCTCTCCCCCCAGCATGCCTGCCATGACGACATCTCCCACCTCTGCGTTGAAATCATATAGCAGGAATTCCTTCTTGAAGTAGAAGACATAGGCATATACCTTTCTGTCCTCCTCACGCAAGGCAAAGTCACTATAGGAACTGTAGGGAGTGGTTGTCTGCACCTTCTTGTAGGAAAGACCGTCGATCACGGTGTCGCCCTGCAGAACCTCATGCATCTCCCCGTAATCTTCGGTCCTGTCACTACCCACAATCTCCCCATTCTTGAAATGAATGGTTTCTGTTGCCCTAAGGTAAACCGATACCCAGTCCTTCCCGTCAACGACAAGGGGCCGATAGGCATGCTGGGCATTAAGCACAAATGGCAGGAATGCCAGAAATGACAGTATGATTCTTTTCATATTCAATGATTTTGATGGATTTAGATTCTGCTATATAATGTTTAATATGCAAAGATAATGAAAATATTGATTCGTCAGCACACACAAGCCTATAACAAATAAAAGCCTTTTCATAATTATTGAACTTTAAAATGAATATGGAAACTTTTTGTTGTCATCAGTTTCTTAGATAAACCAACTTTCTTATTAACTTTGATTGAGAATTTAGTAAAATATTCCCCGACAGGTAAGGGTTCTTTATTTTCTGCTTTGCATAATGGATGGGAACATGTTACTTCATCACATAAGTTCCACGGACAATATATATGCTTGACGGTATTGGCTGGTATAATAAAGGATTTCTGCCCAGTATACTCGCAATACATTCCTGTCCATGGTAGACCAATGCAACTTCCTGCTTCAGAATAAACACAGAATAAATCGTCTCCAAAATCTATATCAGTATTATTGAGTCCATAAGATATGTCATAATCGCTATTATTAGTTATTATTAAATCAAAAACAACATTATCCCCACTTTTAAAGACATTCTCCGCATTTCCATCAATATTGCACAATTGAAGACTAAATGAAATGGCATCATCTATCTCCTCATTGGACGTTTCATCACTGCAACTTAAAAAGCTTACAGCAATAAAGATACTGTAAAAATAAAAAAGTTTCTTCATGTCGTTATATTATCAATGGTTCAGTAAATCATTTATTATAATGCTGACACTTGTTCAATTATTTAATCACACCGCATCATCCAGTTGCAATGTAATCATCAAGAACATCTTGTTGTTGAACTTCGTAATCAAATCGCTGCCTGTGCCCCTAGACACAGCAATAAAATGGTTCATGCAATATTACCATATGTAAGAGTCAAAGATTACTGGTAATAGAATAAGGTGTTCCGCAATCACTCGCTGATGTCATTCCTCCTTCATTAGCCCCTGATTGTTTTACAGATGAATCCACCCGTAGAAATACCAGTATCCTTCGATGAGCCGGATCTGGTAGTCACCAGAGAGGGTATAAGGCAGAGTGACGGAGGGAGTGCAGGCTGCAACAAAGGTGGTATAGGCCACTGAGCCGCTGCCGTCAAGAATCTCTAATGTCACATCGAACGGCACGTATTGCATAAACAAGGTGTGACCGTCGATAAAGACATGAGGGGGTTGCATGGGGGCACGATCGTAGCCACCGATAGGATCAGTAGGATCAATTTTACCAACAGACAAGTCAATAGGGTCTTGTGACTGGCTTACAGTGGCATTAACTTCAACTGCCATGAAGCATAACAATAATAATAGTAGTTTTTTCATCATTTCTGCTTATTTGTTATTAATTCGGTGCAAAAATAATGGAAAAAGAACAAACGGACAAGAAAAAATCAAGATAAGAATTAACCAAGATTTAACCTGCTTCAATTTGCTGGGAATCAACTACTTGCAGACTTAACAAATTCTTAACCAGCTATGAAGATTTAATAAATAGACTGGATTTTCTTATCAAAATCACCTGGTTTTCCTGGGTCATCGAACAGGATCTCCGACAAGCGGACGCGGATTTTGGAAATATAGGGGCCGGAAACACCAAGCATATTGGCAATAGCCGTAGGTTTCACATGAAGACGGACAAGAATACAGGTGTTGTACTCATTCAGGTTCATCAGGTGCTCATGTGAAGAAAGGAAAACATGGAAGCCAGGCAATAGATCGATAATCCCTGCACGCAACTGGTGCCATTCTTCAGGTGATGGAGACGTTCCTGTTTGGGCCATTACCTGTATCTTCTTGTAGTATTCCCATTCTTGCAGCTGCTTTTCAGACATCATTCTGTTGAACTTATTCTTTCGCTGGTAGTGACTGATTTCTTCTCCAAGCAGACGTATCTGTGCCTTTTTCTCATCAATCATCGCCTGGTACTGTTCTCTTTGCTGTTGCAGTTCTTGGATTTCCTCCTTCGTGTCTCGGAGTTCCATTTCTGTGCTTTCTGCAATTTCAAGCAGGGCCGTGTGATGTTGGCGAAGCAGAGTCAGTTCAGTTTGAGTCCGCGCCAGTTGATTGGTATTTTCTTCATAATTCTTCTGGAGCAGTTTTCTTTGTTTCTGAGCCTTATGGAGGTAATAGCCAGCACACAGCAGGATGACGAAAGTTAAAAGCAGGAGACTGCCATAACGAAGTTTCTGGTTCGCCACGTTCAATTTTGCCATGGCAGCCTCTTGCTGGTAACGCTGGTAGTTGTACATGGATGTCATCTGATGAACCGTTTCCGTACGGCGGGAATTGGCCTGTTCGTCAACGGCATCGCTGTATTCCTGCACATATTTAATAATAGAGTCGGTAGCCCTTCTCTGCTGGTAAAGCATCATCAGTCCATGACATTCCTCAAGGTGGTAGTTCTTATCTTTTGTCAGTTTTCTAAAACAGTGCTCCGCTGAGTCAGGTTGACCTGCTTTCAGATAGTACATCCCCTCATAATAATAGTATCCTGTATATTGCCCTTTGAGGTTTCCCTGATTGTCATACAGCCCGGACTTTGTCTTGTAATTATCGATTCGCTTGCGGGCTTCTTCCAAATTTCCCTGTTTAATGAGATTTTCTATAATAACGGAGCTGCCGTAAACTCTTACTGCATGTAGGGTATCTCCTCTTTCCAAATATAATTGATAGACATGGTCCAAGTCTTTCATCATTGCAGAAGAGTCGCCTAACAGGAAATAGGGTTTTACCATCAGTTCATAGTTTCTAATATATAATAAGGTGTCTTTTGCCATCAGGGAGTATTTCTGACAGTTCTTATTAGCAATGATCTCATCCTCGGGGAGGTTCTGCTTGTGGAAGATCTCGGCCATCTGCCCGTAAACACTGGTGAGCAGACGGTAGTTGCAGTCTTGGGAAAGGGTGTCAGCCTTATCCACCGCATCCTGATAGCACTGCAGGGCCATGGGTGCCTCGCCCATATCGCGGTAGGCACAGCCGAGGAGATAGTGGGCGCGCATCTGCTCGTTGGCGGAGCCGTGGCGGTCGTAGTAATCGGCAACCTCCTTGAGGATGCTGTCGGTAGTCATATCCACGTAGGCCTTGTTCATGGCATCGGCAAGCAGCAGGTGGTAGTACATTCGGTGGGCCTTGGATGCCGTCTGGATGGAGTCTTTGTATTGGGTGAGCAGGCTTAGGGCACTGTCGGGATTGACGGCACAGAGACTGTCGGCTACCACCAACGTCGTGGGGTAGCGGCGGTCGGTGCAGGCAAAGAGTGCAAGCACTGACAGGAGGGTAAGGAGCATCGCCTTTCTCATCATTCTCGCTTTACGGTGCAAAGATACGATTAAGTGAGCGGAATACAAAACAAAAAGGTATTTTTGTTTTTATTCCCCGGCGATAGCCAGAGATAATATATTTCACACAGAACCAAAGGTCACTCAAAGCAAAGCGGAGAGAAAAAGCACGGAATTGGAAATCGGCGCTTTGGGGGAAGCCAAATCACGGAATTTATAATCAGCCTGTACGGCTGATCGACCTTGAAGTCCAAAGAGTCCGTAGAAACATGAATCCGCAGAATCTGCTAGATCCGCATGGGGTAAACAAACACAAATCACACGAATGACACGAATAATGATCAGCCTGTACGGCTGATCGTCCGTAAAGTCCTTAAAGTCCGTAGAATAATAAAAGAGAGGAACAACGGAATAAACGGAAAATTATCCTTAAAGCCGCCCCTTTGATGGGACGTGTTTACCTTAGTGAAAGGGCGATGGGAGTAGCGGTTGAGCCTCCCATATATAGGGAACTGATGAAGCAGCGAGAGGAGAGCTAAGCTTGCTTAAGCTATCCCGAGTCGCGACAGAAGTCGACGAAGTCAAATTGATGAAGCAGCGAGAGGAGAGCTAAGCTCGCTTAATCATTGGATTACATCCAACGATTAAGCGAGAACAGATAGATTAGCGACTTATTGTTTCAGACTCTCCGGTAATACTGGCATGGCACCGTTTTGTGTACATACGAAGGCACTCACCTGCACTGCTAATTTGTGTGCTTCCTCCACTGACTTGCCATTGAGGAGGGCAGCGCAGAAACTGCCGGTGAAGGAGTCGCCGGCTCCCACCGTGTCTGCCACCTCCACCTTCGGTGTGGGTTGGAACGATGTGGTGTCTTTTGTAAACACATAACTGCCGTTGGTGCCGCATGTCAACACAAGGACATCGAGGTGATAGGTCTCGATGAGCTGTCGGCAACGCTTCTCCTCATCTAAGTCGGGCAGGGCGAACATCCTGCTCACGATGACCAGTTCCTCGTCGTTGATCTTCAAGATATTGCATCTCTTCATCGACTCCTCAATGATCTCCTTGGTGTAGAAGCTCTGACGGAGGTTGATGTCGAAGATCTTCATGCAGTCGGCGGGGGTATGGTCTAAGAACTTTCCGATGGTCTCCCGCGATACGATGCTGCGTTGTGCCAAGGAACCGAAGCACACGGCCTGACAGTGCATGGCCAGATCCTCCACCTCGGCAGTGAACGGGATATTGTCCCATGCCACCCCCTCGCGGATATTATAGGTGGGGATGCCCTGATCATCTAACGTCACCTGTACGGTGCCGGTGGGGTAGGGAACCCGTGGCATGCAGTAGCTGAGCTCATGCTCTTCCAAGGCAGCGATGGTTTCCTCTGCCAGCTTGTCCTCTCCTAACGCACTCACGGCGATGGTGTCGTGGCCGAACTGTCCTGCATGGTATGCGAAGTTTGCCGGGGCTCCACCCAACTTCTTTCCTTCGGGAAGCACATCCCACAGTGCTTCGCCTAATCCGATGATATATCTTTTACTCATGACAATAGTTGATTGGGGTTATAGGTTGATTATTTGATTTGTTTAATATAGGTGAACAGATAGATCACACCAATGGCCATGATAGCCACAGCACCAGCCTGTCCGACGGCATCACTGGCGAAGCCCATGAACAAGGGGAATACCGTACCGCCGAAGAGGCCCATGATCATCAGTCCCGACACCTCGTTCTGCTTCTCTGGCACTGAGCGTAGTGCCTGGGAGAACACTAAGGGGAAGATGTTGGAGTTGCCGTAGCCCACCAAGGCGATAGCCACATAGAGCAATGTCTTCGATGTGCCCATGAACATGCCCGCCATCGACAGGGCCATCATCACCACACTGATGGTGAAGAACACGCGGTTGTTCATCACACGGAGGAAGAAAGAGCCCGTAAGACTGCCGATGGTACGGAAGATGAAATACAGACTGGTGGCGAAGGCCGCTTCATTGAGTGTCATGCCTGCCCGTTCGATCAGTAACTTCGGAGCGGTGGTATTGGTACCCACATCGATGCCCACATGGCACATGATACCTAAGAACGAGAGAAGCACGATGGGCTTGCCGAGGAGTTTCAGACAGTCCATGAACGATGAGGCTTTCCCCTCGATGGGCTCTTCCTCTATCGGGGTGATCCACAGGAAGAAGGCAGCTAAAAGACCTACCACGAAATAGATCAGGAACAGCACACGCCAGTTCAGTCCGAAGGACGGCAGTACGGCGGTGGCTCCCCACATGGCGAGGTATGGTGCCAGGAATGAGGCGATGGCCTTGATGAACTGTCCGAAGGTGAGGGTACTGGCGAGGTTTCCCCCTTTCAGTACGGTAGAGATCAGCGGGTTCAGGGATGTCTGCATCAATGCGTTTCCGATGCCGAGCAGCGAGAACGATAACAGCATGATGGGGAAGTTCTCACCGAACATCGGCATCAGCAGCGACACCACGGTGACGATCAATGAGAGCAGCACGGTTTTCTTCCTTCCGATCTTATTCATCAGCATGCCCGTGGGCACGGAGAAGATCAGGAACCAGAAGAACACGAGCGAGGGGAAGATATTCGCCACGGAGTCGCTCAGCTGCAGGTCTTCTTTCACATAGTTGGAGGCGATGCCTACCAGATCCACGAATCCCATCGCGAAGAAGCAGAACATCACGGGGATCAGTAAGATGGTTTTGTTTTGTTTCATGATTGTATGTTTGTTTTATGGATTCACTTGATAGATGGTAGTCTTGGCCTTACCCGACAGTACCTTGACGGTGTTGTAGGGCTCTGAGGGGAACACCAGGTTGGTCATGGCAAACTTCCCTTCACCATCGAAGGCTTCCAGACTGCATTTGTCGATATAGATACGTATCTGGCGGACAGCACCGTGGGTGGGGGCGCAGGTGGTTACGGGGAAAGCTTCGCTGAACGACAGGTCGCCACTCTCCTCGCGGTTCATGGTGAATGTCTTCTTCACGGCATCGTATTCCATGATGACACGCTCGCCACGGGTGTTGCTCAACTGCCATCGGGCAGAGCCTTTCAGGTCGATCACCAACTCACAGGTCTCTGTGGGCTTCTTGATGTTCTTGCCTCTCACGGTCAACATCTCCTTCGAAGGTGTCACACCGCAGTAGGTCTCATCACCATCAATGAACAAGTCAAGGTCGCGGGGAATGGAGTTAGCAGAGCGGAACTGCTTGGTGGGTACCTGGTTGGCATACTGCCAGTTGCTCATCCATGCGATGGCCACATGACGGCCGTCGGGGGCGTTGTCGAAGGAGACGGTGGCATAGTGGTCTTTCCCGTAGTCCATCCACTTCGTCACCTCGGGCTTCGACTCACAAGTGAAGCGGTGGCCATCGAAGTCGCCGACGAAATACTGGGTAGCACTGCCGCCGAAGGGTCCGCCGGGGTTGATGTTACAGATCAGCATCCATTTCTCCTTGCCAGTGCCACGCACGGGCAGTTTCATCAGGTCGGGACATTCCCATACACCGTCATGGTTGCCATAGCCATGACCGAAGCTGCTCTCCAATGTCCAGTTCTTCAGGTTGGCAGAGGAGTATATCTGCATTTCCTGACCAGCGGCCAGCACCATGATCCACTTTCCTGTAGGCTCATGCCAGAAGAGGTGTGGATCGCGGAAGTCGGGAATGTTTGAGGTGATGACGGGATTCTTATCATATTTCTTAAAGGTACGACCGCCATCGGTGGAGTAGGCCATGCTTTGTGTCTGACTCTCTGCCGCCGAGGTGTAGTAGGCGATGATGGCATTCTTGCCGAATCCTGCCGTATTCTCCTTGTCAACGACACAGGAGCCACTGAAGATGGTGCCTATTCCATCGGGTACGATGGCTGCGGGCAGTGCTTCCCAGTGGATGAGGTCTTTCGAGATGGAGTGGCCCCATGTCATGTTCTCCCACTGTGATCCATAGGGGTTCCATTGGTAGCAGAGATGCCACACACCATCCTGATAGAACATACCGTTGGGGTCGTTCATCCATCCCCACACCGGGGTGTGGTGGTAGGCAGGACGGAACCGTTCACGGTTGGCGGTGTCGAAGGTGTTGTCGTATTTCATCTCGCGCCAGCAGGCATAGTCTTTCACGGCACCGGCTGAACGGCGGTCACCGTGGAACACGATATCCAGCAGGGCGGCTCCCTTGATTTCCAAGGGGACATAATAGTCCACCTTATCTACAGAAAGGCGGGCGTTCAGTGACTGGATCACCTCGCTATTCTGATTCAACACTCGTAGGTTGGCAATCTCTGCTTTCTCCTCTACAGGCAGCAGCAGGTAGCGAGATGCACTCTCCACTCTCATCATGGCATGATTGTCACTCAGCAGCATGGGCTTCTGTGCCATCATCACGGCACAGAACGCTGTCATCATCATGGCCATCAGGGCAATCCTTTTTCTTCTCATCTTTTTGTAGGGTTAGTTGTTTGCAAAATGTATGGTGCAAAGATAGACAAAGACAAGAAGAAAGGATAGAAAAAATCGTTCATTTGCTCTTAAAAATGTTGCATGATACAATTTTTCTATCCTTTGTAACGATTCTTGCACGTTATTGCAGATCGCCGGGAAGCATGCCGTATTCCTCTTTGAAACATTTCGTGAAATACGAGGGGGCAGAGAATCCTACGTCGTAGGCCACTTCCGAAACGGACTTACCTGTAGTCTGTAGCAGTTCTCTTGCTTTGGCAAGACGAGCCTTACGAATCAGGTCAACGGGGGTGGAGCCTGTCAGTGCCTTCACCTTACGGTAGAGCTGCACACGACTCAGTCCGATCTCTGCACCCACATCCTCGACACTTAGGTTCGAATCGGTCATCTTCTCCTGGATAATCTGTCGCAGGCGCTCCACGAACTGTCGGTCGCGCGAATTTACGCTGCTCTCCACAGGGTGCTCCTCTTTCTGTGGCTGCTCCTCACGACCTGCGTGCTGCTCAGGGGTATTGAAGAGTTCTTTCAGTTTCTCCCTGCTCTTCAACAGATTCTCCACACGGGCTAACAGCACCTCGGGCGAGAAAGGCTTCGTGAGATAGGCATCGGCACCACTCTCATATCCCTCCACCTGATGATGACTCAGGGCACGGGCGGTGAGGAGGATCACGGGGATATGACTGGTTGCCACATGCTGCTTCACCTGCTGACAGAACTCCAGACCGTTCATGACGGGCATCATCACATCCGAGATAATGAGGTCGGGCACGGAGGCACTGGCTACTTCGAGACCCGACTTTCCGTCGGCGGCCTCTGTCACCTCATACCTGTTCTCCAAGATCGTTCGCAGGTAGGTGCGGATGTCAGGGTTGTCATCCACGATCAGCAGTGATGACTTGGATAGCTCCTCTTTCCTCTCTCCTCTCATTCCTGAACTTTGTTCGCCTACCCGTAGCCTTTCCTCTTTCATCATATCTCTCTCCTCTTTCCTCTCTCCTCTCTCCTCTTTCCTCTCCTCTTTCTCCGCATCCAGGATCTTATTGACCAGTGCAGAGAGATGATCGGTGTTACGTCGCACAATGGCAAAGAGTTCGGAGGTCGTCTCACTGGCCTGTTGCACCTCGGGAGTGGTAGCCAACTGGGCTAACGGTCCTTCAATGAGTGTCAGGGGGGTGCGCAGTTCATGACTCACCTGTGTATAGAAATTCAGTTGGGCACGAGCCATCTGTTCCCGTTCCTTGTTGATATGTGTGCGCTGTCGCTGATAGAGGTAGATGATGACAGCAGAGAGCAGCAGCAGTCCGATGAAGCCGATGGAGAGGAATGTAAGTAAGCGCTGACTGCTCAGCTCAACCAGGTAGCTGTCGGCTTTCTGTTTCAACTCACTCAGATAGCCATCCTGTCGCACAATCTCCTCATTCTGCATCAGCAGCACATGGGCATTGGCCTTTGTCACCAGTGCTGCCTTCAACGGGTTGTCTTTCTGATAGGGTTTCCCTTCGAGGATATTCATTGCCAGGTGCATCACCTCATCGCCGTGGGTGGGATAGATATACGAGGCATCGAGGATACCGTCGCGTACGCACTCAATGCCGCCACCTTTCGAAGGCAGGGCATCGATGCCGCAGAACAAGGTGCCCTGAAGGTTGGCTTCTTTCATCGCCTTGTAGGCACCCACTGCCATACGGTCGTTCTGTCCGAACACGAAATCGATCTTCCCTGGATGGTCCTCTCTGAGCAGTTGCTCCATGGCTTCCTTGCCGCTCTTCTCGGTCCAGTCACCTTGTAGCGATGCCACGATCTGAATACCCGGATATTTCGAAATGGCTTCCTCAAAACCCTTGTGACGCTCAATGGCGGGAGAGGAACCCTTCAGTCCGCGGATCTCCACCACACGTCCTTTGCCTCCTAAGCGCGAAGCGACATACTCGCCCATCTCACGTCCCATGCCGGCATTGTCGGCACCGATGAAGGCAGTGAACTTCTTACTGTTGGTTTTCCTGTCGAACACGATCACGGGGATGCCCTTATCGTAGGCACGGTCGATGGCAGGAGAGATCGTTGCTACCTGATTGGGAGAGACAATGAGCAGATCGATGTCGTTATTCACGAATTGGTCTATCTGTTCTATCTGTTTCTGATCATTATCATTGGCAGAAACAAAAAGTAACTCTGTGCCATCATAGGAATACGCCCCCATGCGCAACTCGTCGTTGAGTTTGTTTCGCCAGATGTCCTCACTACATTGAGAAACGCCAATCACGTATTTCGGCTTACTCTTCGAACAGGAAAAGCATACCAAAAGCAGGAAAAGGTAGGATAGATATCGATACATGGCTTTTGGGTTATTGTTTATTTGCATCGGCAAAGATACAAAAAAAATAAAAATTAAGTCATGTCGTGAGGAATATTTTTGTGATTTGTCTATCAGATGGATGGATTTGAAGACATCATCTTCGTTGCATGAAAAACAATGCCCACCCCTCTCATCCATGAAATGGTTCTGAGAAGGGTGGGCATCCAAGCTATATTCAAGATATCTATGTTTAGATAGACATCAGGTATTCAACGCTGTTCTTTGCCAGTTTCAGGACATTACCCTGACATGAGTTGTTCTTGGGATTCGCACTCTTGTCGGGCGTACCGTCCTCGTTCTTCATGGAGAACTCACAACCGCCGTTACCGATGCAGAGCACGGTACCGCAACCTTTCTGGAATCCTTCCGGAGCCAGTGGAGCACCCTTGGCCTCCCATACGTTGAGCTGAGAAACCCATGAAGCCTGTGAATCCCATGTGCCCAACGGATAGATTCCGTATTCCTCGGTCACGGCATTGTAGCACTCCTCCGAGGTGTTGTTCATGTCGGTCAGCTTCACAGGGATATCGAAGAACAGACAGTTATGGTCTTCCGTCCAGCCCGGTCCCTTGAAGGCGATGGCAGCGAAGCAGTTGTCGTTCAGCTTCTCTGTGGGAATGCCTGCATAGATGGGATGACTGCTGAAATCCTTCGAGAAGGCACCCGTGTTAAGACATACACCCATCTTCCATGTATCGGGGTTCCAGCCGCCGGTACCACAACCGAAGGCATTGCTCACACCGCGAAGCAGTGAGGTCGGGAGGCGGTTGATGGTGCCGATGTAAGGCACGGCATGCGACCACAGCAACAGGTTACCGCCATTCTTCACATACTGTTCGATGCAAGGTGCAGCGTTTCTGGCCACATCCGAGAAGTTCCAGATGTCATCTACGTTACCCGTCTCGATGTCACGTATATAGAAGAGCATGCGGTAGTCTTCGATATCCTGTACCGTACTGATGTTACCGAAATAGACATATTCGCCCTTGGGATAGTTCTCTTGGAACCACAGCCATGCACTGGCCTCGTCATCGTCACCGTTGGCAACGAGCTCCTCGGGTGTGGCATATTCAGAGAGGAATGCCGGAATCTTTCCACCAATTTTCGTGGAACCGGTAATCGGAAGAGCCTTGCCTTCGTCGTTCTGAGCGATGAGTGTAGCCTCCCAGCGTTCCTTCATGGTCACATTCTTCAGCAGGTAGGAGGTACCGTTCACGGTCTCGTTGATGGTCCTTGATCCATCACCGTTGACGAGTTTCAGGATGTATGAGGTGGCATTCTCGCTGGGCTTCCATGTCACTTGCAGGTCGTGCTGATCATCGTTGATGTCGATTTGCTCAAACTTCAGCTCGCTGGCAGAGGCTGCACCCGGACGGGTGAAGGATGTCATGACACCATTCGACAGGGCCTCGTCGTTAGCGAACTTAAAGAGGAACTCGTACAGCTGGTTGGTCTCCAAGTTCTTCAGTGTGAATGAATTTCCCGTGCAGGGAGTGAGAGCCTGCTGCTGCGTTCCGTTCTTATAGACAGCCACCTGCATCACGGCACCTTGCGTACTGGGAGTCCATGTCAGTGTATAGTCGTAGTTGTTCTCACCGCTGAGTGCACCGGTAATACCTGCCACATCAGGTTGCGTGAGCTGCATTTTGCCAGAGCCGGGGAGATCTCTGTCCTGACAGGAAGCCAACAACAGGATACCCATCAGTGCTGCACCTATTTTATTATATATCGTCTTCATATCTTTTCGCTTTTTCAATTATGAATTATCAATTGTCGAATGTCAATACCATTAGTAGTTCTTATTCTGATGATAGAGTCCCTGCACATAGTTCATCTGGTTGGATGCTATGGGGAAGTACTCATTCTTACCCTTGGTGAAGAATGCCTCTTTATAGTACAGTGCGTAGGTCTGACCATCGTATTCGTCGGTTTTCTCTGACTCGAAGTACTTGTTCAACGTTTCCGACAACATGCCCCAGCGACGAAGGTCGAAGAAGCGGTGTCCCTCCATAGCCAGTTCCACGCGGCGCTCCCAGCGCAGTGCCTTACGGGCATCGTCCTTTGATGCGAAGTTTCCATAGAGAGCGATGTCACACTGATCCTTGGCATATTTGATCAGGGAAGAGCTGCTGATATCCCTCTTGGCACGCTCACGGATGGTATTGATAATCTGCAAGGCCTCACCGTTGTAGTCACCGCTCTCGATCAGTGCCTCGGCACGCATCAGCATCACGTCGGTGTAACGCAGCACATAGTCGTTCTGTCCGAATGCCTGCCAGGGATTGTCGTAGTCCTCACCTTTGGAACGTTGCGGAACCTCCTTCATGGAGCAATAGTAGCCGTAGGTGTTCGGTGTACGACTGTTCGCTTTGGTCAGAGTGTACTGTTCCTCATATTTATATGGATAGGTAGGCATACCCACCGTGTGGAACAGTCGTGGATCGTATTTGTATTTGGAGTCAGCACCATTTACCACGATGGCATTGTGATCCTCATCGAAATCGTCCATCGGCAGACCGTTGCGTGTCTTGAAAGCATTGACGAGGTTCTGCGAGGGTTTGTGGAAATCCCATCCGCACGACCAGATGCCCCAAACGCCATTCAGCATGTTCG
>DETG01000024.1:0-48990 GCA_002361535.1 Prevotella sp. UBA3294 | reverse complement strand
TGTTCGACCAGTTGGCGCGTCCGAATTGTGTGCCGTCATCGGCTTTGTTGGAATGCTGTACGGCAAAAATGCTCTCACAAGAGTTGGCATAGTCCTGCAGGAAGATGTGTCCGTAGGTGTCGAGATAGTCGTAGGGAGAGTTCTTCACCACATTCGTATATTCGATGACCTTCTGGATCTTGGTCTGATCCACATGGCTATAGCCTGTCGTGGCCTCATAGCCGTCGCCGTAAGCCCAGTTCAGGTAGCACTTAGCCAGATAGGCGGCAGCAGCCACTTTGTGAGCGCGTCCTGTCGTGCCGGGATTAGCCTCGGGCAGATTCTCGTATGCATACTGGAAGTCATCGATGATATGCTGCATGATCTCGTCGTGAGAGCTCTGCGGTGTTGACTCGATGGCTGCGTTGTCCATCCCCTCGATGATGTAAGGCACCTCGTACCACATCTGCTGCAGTTTGTAGTAGAAATGGCCACGCAGGAAGCGGGTCTCTGCCCTGAGCTGTCTGATGGCGGGTGTATCTTCGGCATCTACCATCGACTCCATGGCACGGTTGCAGCGAGAGATAGCACTGTAGAGCTGATACCACAGTTCGTCAAACTCTCCGCGGTCGGGCTGTAAGGTAGAGAAAATCTCCATAGGATGGTAACCCGTATCGTTTTCACCAGAGCCACCCTTCAGACAGTCATCGGCACTCATGTCGCCGTAGGGCCAGAGGTTGAAGGGATAGGAATACCAGTCATCGCCCAGCTTGGCGTATGCTGCGGTGACGAGTTTCTCAGGACTGGAGAACGCCGTCTCTTCGTCGAGCGTGCCCTGGGGCTTCACATCATCGACACTGCATGAAACTGCAAAGACAGAAAGCAGCAGTGTTGCTATATATAAATTGATCTTTTTCATAATTCTTAAATCTTAACTCTTTATTCTTAACTCTATTAGAATCCCAACTGTATTCCAAATGTGAACGAGGCAGTGTGCGGATAGTTCCATGCTGTGTTCTCCGGATCAGAACATGTCAGAGATCCCGACTTAATGGTCAGGAGGTTATCTCCCGAGAGATAGATGCGTGCTTTCGACAGCAGCACTTTCTTTGCCAGTGATTCGGGCAGTGAATATCCCAGCTGCAGGGTGCGCATCTTGATGTATGAGCCGTTCTCCACGAAATAGGAAGACATACGTCCTTCGTCGGCACCGTTCGATGTGGTGAGTGCAGGGATGCTTGACGAACTGTTTGCTTGTGTCCAGGCATTGATCAGGCGCTCACCCTTGTTTGAGCCTGCATCGGTGATGCTCCAGAAGTCGGTCTGGAATTTCTGGTCGTTGATGACGTCCACACCTGCCACACCTTGCCAGAACATGGTGAAATCGAGGTCGCGGTAAGCCAGATACACATTGATACCGTAAGAGAAATTGGGCACGGGGTTGAAGATCCATGTGCGGTCCTTCTCGTTGATCATGCCGTCGCCGTTGAGGTCGGCATACTTCAAGCCGCCTACGCGTGCACCAGCCTGTCCATGTGCCAGCACTTCCTCACGCGACTGATACAGTCCGTCCACCACATAGCCGATGCGTGAGCCATAGGCTTTCCCGTCCTGAGCCAGGTTATGGTAGTCGTTATGCTCGTATGAGTTCTTCGACTTCTCGGGGAGATAGGTCACCTTAGAGCGGTAGAAATCCACGTTGCCGGAAATGTCGTACGACAGTCCGAAGGATGTCTTATGACGGTAGCCCAGACTGAGTTCCATACCCCAGTTCTTCAGTGTAGGACCATTGATCCATGTCTGTCCACCGAATCCGATGGCACCGAGGAAGGCAGGCTGTACGAGCATGTCCTTCGTCTCTTTGAAGAACACATCGTAAGAGCCGTAGAGATCGCCGCCGAAGAGCAGGAAGTCGGTACCGAAGTTCCACTGTGATGATGACTCCCATTTCAGGTCTTCGTTAGACGACTGCAGCTTATAGTATCCAGAGGGGAATGTACCTGAATATTGCAGGTTGAGGTCGTAGGCGGTGGAGTTCTCGCGGTCGGAACCATAGTTGGCGACGTAGAGTCCGTAGTGTGCGGTGTTCGAGTTCATGCCCTGGTTACCTGTCACACCATAGCTGGCGCGGATCTTCCAGTCGTGCAGCCAGTCGGCATTGATATGCTTGGAGAGGCGGTAGCCGAGAGATACCGATGGGAAGGTACCATACTGGTTGTTCTTACCGAAGCGGCTCGAGCCGTCGTAACGCAGTGTGAAGCTGGCGAGCAGCAGGTCGTTCCAGTTATAGTCGATCTTACCGAAGTACGACATCAGCTTGTAGGTATCACCGGCACCTGTAACGGTCTGGATACCCGTACCGGCATTGGGCCACATATAGTCGATGGTCTCCAACGGGTAGTTGGTACGACGTGCAGAGAAATCGATGTAGTTATCCTGATGAGCCTCGATACCTGCAAGAATGTTCAGGTTGTGGCCCTCCAAGAAGTCGAAGTTATACTGTAAGGTGTTCGACCATGTCCATTTCGTGCTGTGTGTCTGCGACAGTGTGCTGGCATTCGTGCTGTTCTTCACCACGTCCGAATTCCAGGTATGTTGCAGGGAGCGGATATTACTGTTCGTGTAGTCGATACCGAAGTTTGAGCGGAACAGCATGCCCTTGATGGGTGTCACATCCACGTAGGCATTGGCAAAGATACGCCATTTCTTCAGGCGGTTGTCCTTGTTGTGATAAAGTTCGCGCAGTGGGTTCTGACGGTCGCTCATACCACCTACAGGACCCGAGAAGGTCACACCGTCATCTTCATATACAGGCAGGGTAGGTGCGATCTTCAGTGCGTTCTCCAAGGGTGCGCAATCTACATTGTCAGAATAAGAGAACTGTGCATTCTCACCCACGCTGATGATCTTGTTAATCTTATAGCTGCTGTTGAAACGTGCCGAGAAGTTCTCGAAGTCAGTATATTTCAGCACACCGGCAGCCTTCTTGTAACCGAAAGAGAAGAGAGATGATCCCTTGTCGTTGGCCTTCGAGAGCGAGAGGTCGTAGTTCTGCGTAAGACCAGTACGTCCGATCTCGTCAACCCAGTCGGTATTGCTGTACCTCATCGTACGGTTGGCATTCATATACCCGTCGTAGAATCCTCCCACGGCATACGATTCCATCGCTCCTGTGGCAGGGTTATAGACAGAAATGGGAGTACCGCCGGCAACATCGAGTGCCAGACCGTAGTTCTGGGCATAGTCCACGGGGTTCTTACCGTCGTTCAGCGCAGCCTGCACCAGTGCCGTGGCATACTGCTGACTGTTCAGCAGCTTCATCTTCTGCGACATCCATGCCATGGAAAGAGATGCGTTGAAGTCGATGTTGATGTTGTCGCCTTTCTTACCTTTCTTGGTGGTGATCACGATCACACCGTTGGCAGCGCGTGAACCGTAGATAGAAGCAGAGGCAGCATCCTTCAGCACCTGCATCGTCTCGATGTCCGATGCGTTCAGACTGTTCAGTGAACCGCTGAAGGGGATACCATCTACTATATAAAGAGGTGTAGTGCTCGAACCACCCATGGAGCCGATACCGCGGATATGTACATTGGCCTCGCCCGAGGGAGAGCCGTTAGAAGTAAT
This sequence comes from Prevotella sp. UBA3294, assembly GCA_002361535.1. Lineage (GTDB taxonomy): Bacteria > Bacteroidota > Bacteroidia > Bacteroidales > Bacteroidaceae > Prevotella. The sequence continues at coordinate 45,384 of DETG01000024.1, read as the reverse complement.
CGTCATGCCAGGCACCTTTCCTTGCAGGGATGCCATCGGATCGGGGTTGCTCGACTTCAGGTCTTTGGTCTCCACAACGCCCACGGAGCCAGTCAAGTCGGCCTTCCGCTGCACCTGATAACCGGTCACCACCACTTCCTGCAGCATCTCGGCATCGTCTTTCAGTGTCACCTTCATCCCGTTCTGTGCGGGCAGTTCCACCGTCTGGAAGCCGATGTAAGAGATTGTGAGGATATCGCCCTCACCCACTTTGATCGTGAAGTTTCCGTCAAAATCGGTGATTGTACCGTTCGACGTACCTTTCACCATCACGGTGGCACCGATCACGCCTTCTCCTGAAGGGTCAACGACGCTACCCGTGATTTCCTGCTGTTGCGCGTACATCATCGTACCCACAGCCAAGAGCATGATGCTCAAAAGGAATCGTTTTAGATTTTCCATTCTTTGATGTTTTGATTATGGTTAGTACTCTACATAAGTTTTATGTTGCAAAGGTAGCGCACCTTCCGCTTATCGGGTTAAAAATATCGTTCAAACACTGCAAAATTTGATACATGAAACATTTTTCATAGCAAATGAACGATTATTTACAAAGGAAGAACAGGGGAACCCTTACCTTTGCAGGCAGATTCAGCTCAATACTTAGAAAAAGGTTATTAGTTATATTGATTAGGTATTATTCGTGTTATTTGGAATGTGAGAAGATTGTATCAGGTAAAGAAAGAAAAGCGAAACGGCGGTGTTGCCATCTCGCTTTTCTCATAGTTGTCCTGCCTCCACCTGCAGCACAATCCTTTCCGTGAGCCGGTCGATACCTTCCGGTTCGTATTTCTTCGTCAGACTGGCACCGTAGAGCCATGCGAAGGTCTGCCACACCCCTGCCCTTACAGGACCGAGGAAAGCATTGATCAGTTCATAGCCCGAGCTGTTGCACTCTCGGTACACCAGTTTGATCAGCAGTTTCCCCTGTGAGTACGACAGTTTCTTCATGCGCGGCGTATAGGTCTTTTTGATATCCTCCTCCACCAGTTTCATGTGTGCATCGCGTGCCTTCTTGTCGGGTAGAGTCTGCAGGTAGTCGCCAGTCTCGATGATGATCCTGTTCACCTCCTTGGCGATGGGCAGCACCTTCTTCACGTTATACACCAGTCGGTTATATGCCTTTCGTTGTTTTTCGTTCTTGAACACCGGTTGCGGATAAACATACACGTTGTTCATCTCGATATATTGGATACTGTCGCCGTGGTGCATCACCTTGCTCACCTTGATCATCGGCACGAACGTGGGGTTATTCATATCCACGGGCCGGTCCTCAGGGTTCACCTGTCCTTTACCGGAAGACTGTGCCCATAGCGGGCCTCCTGCTCCCAGCATCACGAGCCAGACAATGATGGTCATCCACTGTTTCATGCCTGCAAAGATACGATTAAGTGAGTGAAAATGCAAATGTTTTTGCAATTTTCCGAACGTGAGTATCTTCGGCGAAGCCAAAGTTGCGATTAAGTGAGTGAAAAAGAAAAAAAACATTTGCATTTTTGCTCACTTATTCGTACCTTTGCCCTCATAAAGGGTGAGATGTGGAGCATCGGTCCCTTTATGTAACCTGCGGGACTCATTCCCGTTCATGTCAAACTTAAATCATTCAACTATGAAAAAGTCATTATTGTGGACATTTTGCCTGCTTTGTTTTCCTTGTCATTTTCTTTCCGCGCAGTCGTGGGAAAATGATTACCATCAATTGTATGACCCAGATGAAATGGAATCGGCACAATGGGAAGAGATGAGTGACCTGCTATATGATCTGGAACAACATCCGTTTAACCTGAATACGGCCACAAAGGAACAACTATCACAATTGCCTTTTCTTTCCGACGAAGAGATTGAGGATATCTGTGTCTATCTCTATCGTTATGCACCGATAAAGAGTTTTGGTGAATTAGCCATGATTGAGTCACTCGATGCAATAAAGAGGCGCTTACTACAGTGTTTTGTGTTCTTGGGTGAGGAGGAGAAGGAGCATCTGTCAGAAAGCCGGGGGCATCATGAGGTGATGGCTACGATCAAGGTTCCACTTTATGAACGGAATGGAGACCGCAGTGGCTATTTAGGTGATCGATACCGACATCAGCTTCGTTATGCGTTTCGTCAAGGGGACCATTGGCGTGCAGGATTGATAGGCGCAAAGGATTCGGGTGAGCCATTCTTTAGCAATAGGAATTCAATGGGCTATGATTTCTATTCTTTTTATTTGATGTGCCATCGTGTAGGGATCATAAAAACACTTGTAGCCGGTAAATATCGAATGAGCATGGGTATGGGACTGGTCATGAACAGTGATTTCTTATTGGGGAAGTCAGCAGCACTGACCTCATTAGGCAGACAGCGTCAAATTCTACGTGCTCATTCTTCAGCTTCTTCAGCGAACTATTTGCAAGGTATGGCTGCAACTATTCAGCTGTCAAGGAGCCTACAGGTAACACCTTTCTTATCTTACCGTCCTGTGGATGGCACCCTGAACAGCGACACTCTTAGCATCTCCGCCCTCGTGGAAGGAGGTTACCATCGTACTGCCAGTGAACTAAGGAAAAAGAACAATACCTTCCTGACCACAGCGGGGACGGCTGTGAGCTATAAGAACGGGGCATGGCATGCGGCTATGAACTTGGTCTATTCTCACCTTAGCCGACCACTAAGACCTAACACGAAAGTTGTTTACCGTTGCTATTATCCTCAAGGGAGTGATTTCATGAATATGAGTATTGACTATGGATATACCCATCACCGCTTGTCATTCCACGGGGAGACCGCTATTGATCGCAAAGGTACTCTCGCCACCTTAAACACTACCCAAATACGAATGTCATCAGAGCTCAGTATGATGGTGCTGCAACGTTTCTATGGTATGCGATATACGTCATTGCAGGCACAGGCATTCAGTGAAGGAGGCAGAGTGCAGAATGAAAGCGGACTGTATGTAGGAGCGCATTGGCAGCCTTCGCGGAAGCTCCTGGCATCTGCCTATGCTGATGTGGCTTATTTCGCATGGCCGCGTTACCAGGCATCGGCCTCATCCTATCATCAGGATTATCTGCTCAGCTTGTCGTATTTGACAGGCAACTGGAATCTCTCTACTCGTTACCGTCTGCGTATAAAGGAAAAGGATGATGAACAGAAATCAGCCCTTTACTCCCGACAGGAACATCGCGGAAGGGTGGCAGTATGTTACGATGGAACTATGGTCTCCACCAAGACACAAGTGGATTTCGCATGTATAAAGAATGAGAATAACAGCAGAGGGTGGACATTAAGTCAGTTGGTCAACTGGAAGATGAATAAGATATTCCATACTCATCTTGCCGCTGCCTATTTCCACACGGATGATTACGACAGCAGAATGTACCTCTATGAGCGCGGCATGCTTTACAATTTCTCGTTCCCAGTGGTCTATGGCAGAGGAATCCGATATTCGTTACTGCTGCGGGCACAATTATCGGAGAAATTCATGATCCATGCTCGGGTAGCCGTGATCAACTATTTCGACCGATCCGTCATTGGCAGTGGTTACCAACAGGTGAACTCCTCCTCTTTACCTTCCCTTGAACTACAAATACGTTGGAAGTTATAGTGATCCTCTCTCTTCTTATCTCTCCCTCAGATCCTCGCTTGTCACCTGCAGGATAGCCTTTCCAGTCTCGATGGCGTTGCCCTCTTTTCCGGCAATGACTGTCTTGCTGTTCAGGTTATAGGCATTGAAGCCGGAGGCATCGAAGGTGGCGAAGCCTTCTGTCCAGTTGTTCATGGCAAACTGCCGTTGGTAGGTCTTGCTCAGGATGTCACGGCTGAAGGTGAAATCATCGTGGGGGATCCCCATCTGTCCGAAGAGGGTGGCGGCGAGATCGGTCTGGTTGCAGACCATTCCGATGCGTTTAGCCTGTGCCACGGCTCCTCCCGTCCAGATCATGGGGATGCGGTTGCGCATGGCTTTGGTCTGATCGATGTCCTGATACTGGATACTGTGGTCGGGGAGGATCACCACGAGGGTGTTCTCCCAGGCGGGTGTCTTCTTCAGTTTGTTGATGAAGTCGCCTAAGCAGATATCCATGAAATAGAAAGCGTTCTGGATCTTGTCGTCGAACTTCTTCTTCATGGGCACATCCCAAGGCTCATGGCTGCTCAGGGTGAGCATGGTGGTGAACCATGGCTTGGCAGAGCCTGCCTGCTGTTTGACGATATCAAGCAGTCGTCCGAACACCACCCAGTCGTTCACGCCCCATTTCGAGTCGCCGCGTTCCTCCTTGGAGAAATCATCCTCACTGATGATCTTCTCGAAACCGGTACTGGTGAGGTAGCCGCGTGCGTTGGTGAAGTTGGCATCGCCGCCGTAGAGGAACGTGGTGGCATAGCCCTTGCCCTTGAGGGTGCGTGCGATGGAGGGCAGTGTCTCGCATTTCTGTGCCATCTTCATCACCGATTGGTTAGGGAAGGCGGGGTATCCGCTGAGGATGCTCACCATACCGCGGTCGGTGCGCCAGCTGTTGGCGATGCAGTTGGTGAAATAGATGCCCTCGGCAGACAGTTTCGTGAGGTTGGGCGTGACATGCCCGTTGCCGTTGGCCTCGGTGAAGATGCTGCCGCAGCCCTCCATGATGACTATCAGGACATTGGGATTCTTGGTGGTGAGCAAGGCATCGGGGCTTTCGCTGCGTGTGTCGAAGACACCTTCCAGGAGTTTCTTGCACTCTTTCTCGCTGAAGAACTGATATTCGTGCTTCTCCTCTTTCACCGAGGCAGTCTTGCCGAAGGAGGAGAGGAAGCTGAACACCGGGTTCACCGCTGAATGGTTCAGGAACTGGTTCTGTGAAAAATATACCTGTCCGACATTGCTCGTTGACACGCTGGTGCCTCCGCGCATGCCGATGACAAACAGGGGGATCAGCAGCAGGCCCCCTAAGGTGGCGAGGAGGCGCGTGCCGCCATGCTTGATGGGAGAGATGAAGAACCAACCTTTCTGGGAGCGGCGGCTGGCATATCCGATCTGCCGGATGCTCCGACGGCGTTCCCGTTCCACCGGGGTGAGTATCACCATGATCTTATAGAGGAGCCATGTGACGAGTGCGATGACGAGGATGCGCACGAGGAGATACCAGAACGACACACTGGCAAAGGCCTCCTTCGGGGTGCTCAGGTATGGCAGCACCGAGGCATCGAGCTTGAAGCCCCAGAACTCATACAGACTGGTGTCGGCCACAAAGGCGAGTGCCAGCACGAAGGCCGCCAAGGCATAGTAGCCCTTGAGCAGCTGCCGCAGGGGGTTCCAGTTCCACAGCCATAATGACAGGAGGATGACAAGGAAAGGAACCACGACGAGGTATAGCGCCGTGGAGAGGTCGAGGGTGATGCCGTGGCTCACTACCTGCATCACCTCGTGGGTTGTGAACGGATGGTTGGCATGGTTATACAGCATGAAGCATGGTTTTGCCAGGATCAGTGCCAGCACCATGAAGATGTAGATTCTTACCAGATAAAATACTCTTTCCTTCATATCAATTGTCAATTATCAATGGTGAATTGTCAATTATTCAATGATCAATTTGTGCGCAAAGTACCTCACGGGATACCACACAGCGAGGAAGCCCACGATGAGGACGGTGAAGAAGATGAGGATGATGTCCGTGGGGTGCACGCTCACGGGATAGGCATCCACGACGAACGAGCCGCTCGACTGTCCGAGGCTCACCACACCGAACGTCTGCTGTATCCAGCAGAGAAGGAGTCCGATGAGGATACCGATGACGGCTCCGCATGCCGAGATCATACGTCCCTCGAAAAGGAAGATGCGGATGATCTGACTGTCGGAAGCCCCGAGGTTCCGCAGTGTCACCACATCGTCTTTCTTGTCGATGATGAGCATGGAGAGTGAGCCGATGATATTGAAGCAGGCCACCACGAGGATGAACGTGAGGAAGATATAGGCGATGAATTTCTCCACCTGCATGATTCGGAAGGTGTCGGCCTGTTGTTCATAGCGATCTTCCACCTTATATTTACCTTGGGCAATCTGCCGCATCTGTTTCTTCACCTCATCGAGATCGCTGCCGGCCTTGAGGCGCAGCTCTAACGAAGAGAGCATCCCTTCCTGCCAGAACAGGTTACGTGCGAAGCTGATGGGTACGAGAATATAGTTCTTATCGTATTTCGACTGTTTCACCGAGAAAATCACGCCGGGGGAGAGCAGGGAGTCTTCGACGAACGCCTCCTCGGGGGCTGTCAGATCCAACTGTCCCTCCCTTTTCGGTGCATAGATCTTCAGGTAGTCTTTCCACCGGGCCCCTGTGCCTAAGACCGATGCCAGTCGGAGACCAGGCACCCCATATTGCAGGTTGGCGGCATGCAGCTCGAACTCCCCGTCGCCATAGAGGATCTCGGTGATATGGGTGAGTTCAGCGAAGTTATCGTCAACGCCCTTCACTACCACCATAGCCTGCCGCCCCTGATAGACAGCCAGCGCATTGTCTTCCACGCTCTCGGTGGCCACATCCACGGCAGGCAGTTGTCGGATCTCCGTGAGGATAGGATCATCGGCGGGGGCTGTCTTTCCCTTTGCCGGTGTGATCTTCAGCTGCGGATCGAAAGCCGTGAAGAAGGTTGCCACCATATCGTGGAAGCCGTTGAATACGCTGAGTGTCACCACCAAGGCCATGGTGGCTACAGCCACACCGATCACGCTGATCGCACTGATCAGGTTGATGGCATGCGTGCTCTTCTTGGAGAACAGGTAGCGTTTGGCGATATAGAAGGGAAAGTTCACTTGATTCTAAATGATTCGAAATAACGAAATAACGATATAACGAGGATTGGGAACGACGTTATTTTTTCAATAACTCATCGATATGCTCGATGTAGTCCAACGAGTCATCGATGAAGAAGCGCAGTTCGGGGATGATGCGCAGTTGGTTGCGCACCCTCGTCCCCAGTTCGTAGCGTATCGTCTTCTCGTTCTTCTGGATATTCTGCATCAGTTCCTGTCCACGCTCACTGGGGAAGATACTGAGATAGGCGGTACAAATACTCAGATCGGGTGAGATCTTCACACGTGTCACGCTCACCATCACCCCGTGCATCATCCTTGTCTGACTCTGAAAAATCAGACTGAGTTCCTTCTGAAGCAGTCGGGAAATCCTATTTTGTCTTGTTTCTTGCATCGTTCTACTTCTTTTTTGATTGCAAAAGTAATGAAAAACGCGCAATAATCCACACATTTTCCAAATAAAATTGTATATTTGCAGCATGATTACAGCACATGGAGATGATATTTATGAATATGAAGGGGTGATCAAGCACAATTTCAGCTCTAATCTGTGTCCTTATATCCAGATGGATGGTTTGAAAGAACATCTCAAGGCAGCGATGGATGTCATCGACCACTACCCACCGGCAGAAACCATCAAGACGGAACGGGTGTTGAGTGCCATCCTGAGGAACCGTCCGGAGGAGACACTGATCACCAGTGGTGCCACCGAGGCCATCTATCTCATCGCCCAGACTGCGGGAGGGGGATCCCGTTCGGCAGTGCTCGTGCCCACCTTCAGTGAGTATGGTGATGCCTGCTGGCTACATGGCTCAGACGTGACGACTATCCATTCGCTCGACGAGATTCATGACGAGATGAATATGGTGTGGCTTTGTAACCCCAACAATCCCACCGGACGGGTGATAGCGAAAGAACAGGTTGTGAAGGCCGCCTTCGATCATCCCCACACGCTGTTCGTTATCGATCAGAGCTATGCGTTTTTCTGCAAGGAGGAACTGATAGACCCCCGGGAGGCTGCCCATTTAGGGAATGTGATCCTCTTGCACTCGATGACGAAGAAGTACGGCATTCCCGGTCTGCGCTTAGGCTATGTCACTGGAAAGGAAGATTTTATCCGCAGTCTGCGTATGTCGCAGATGCCTTGGAGCGTGAACGCACTGGCATGGGTGGCCTGTGGCTATATCCTTGAGCACCATGCTGATTTCCATTTCGACATGGATGGCTATCTACAGGAGGCACAGCGACTGCGTGACAACCTGAACCAGATCGATTCGATAGAGGTGATGCCCACACAGACCCACTTCATGCTGGTGAGGATGGCAGATGCCGACAGCTTGGTGATCAAACGTCGGTTGGTGGATCGCTATGGGATCCTGGTGCGCTCATGTCACAACATCGTAGGTCTCGACAACCATTATATCCGTGTGGCGGCACAGACACCCGAGGAAAATGACCTGTTGGTGAAGGCCATGGGACTTCTTCTCGCCCCCTCGTCCTCCGTTCCCTTTAAATGATCAATAATGGACTATCAACTGCTCATCGGATGGCTGTTAGACAAATGTTGGGGTGACCCATCCTGGCTTCCTCATCCCGTAGTATATTTCGGGAAGGCTATTGCCTGTGGGGAGCGGCGACTGAACCATGGGGCTCACCGACGGATGAAGGGGGGCATGCTGGCAGTAGCGTTGATCCTTCTCACCTTCTTCCTTACGGCGTTCATCATCGGTGATGTCGGCTTATTAGGCTCATGGATGCCGTCGGATCACCCTGTGGTGACCATCTCTCGTTACATCCTCTCCTGTATTTTAGTGTTCTTCTGTCTGGCAGGTACAACCTTGATCAAGGAGGTGCGGATGGTGTTCGAAGCCTTAGACCGGTCGTCGGAGGAGGGAAGGAGACAGGTGGCACGGATCGTGGGGCGCGACACATCACAGCTGAATGCCCAGGAGATCCGTCAGGCAGCATTGGAGACCTTGGCAGAGAACCTCTCCGATGGGGTGGTGGCCCCCCTGTTCTGGTTCCTGCTCTTAGGTGTTCCGGGCATGATGACGTATAAGATGATCAACACCCTCGACTCCATGATCGGCTATCGTACCGAACGTTACCGTCTGTTTGGCACCGTGGCGGCACGTATCGACGATGTTGCCAACTATCTCCCGGCGCGCCTCACCGCCCTGCTGATGATCCTTGTGGCAGGCAGACCACGTCTCATTACCTTCGTAGGGCGATACGGAAAGAGGCATGCCTCTCCCAACAGCGGATATCCCGAGAGTGCCTTGGCTGGAATCCTCGACTGTCAGTTCGGTGGTACGCACACGTATTTCGGTGAGGTCATCGAGAAGCCGTTCATCGGAAACCACCCGCGAACCCTTGACAGCAGAGACATGCAACGGGCCTGTGCCATCAACAGCCGGACAGAATTTGTCATGGTGATGGTGGTCTTCGCGATTATTAATTTATTATAAAAATGAGGTGCGTGTGTACACCAAACCACCTTCATTACGTATAAATGATAAATCATAAAAAAATCTATCGATGCTTCCTACAGAAGAAAAAGATGCGATCATCGCATTGATCCGCCGACAAGTGGTGCCTGCCATTGGGTGTACAGAACCTATGGCAGTGGCTTTGTGTGTGGCTAAAGCAACAGAACTGCTGGGAAAACGCCCCGAGCAGATCTTTCTCCGACTGAGTGCCAATATCCTGAAAAACGCGATGGGTGTGGGAATACCTGGAACGGGAATGATCGGATTGCCCATTGCCATAGCATTGGGGGCTTTGATCGGTCGCTCGGAACTGGAGTTAGAGGTGCTGCGCGACTGCAACCGTGAGGCGGTGGAAGAGGGGAAACGGTATATTGCCGAGAACCGCATAGATATCAAGCTGGAAGAGAACGATCCCGATAAACTGTATATTAATGTGGTATGCCAGGCCGACGGTCATGAGACAGAGGCTCGCATCAAGACACACCACACCCACTTTGTCTATCTGGCAAAAGACGGCAAGGAGATCCGGGAGGAGAAGACCGTGCCCGATACACCGATGGCACAGGGAGATGCCACCACGGGACATGATGCTGAGGCTTATGAACCCCAGCTCACCCTGCAGAAAGTGTATGAGTTCGCCACGGAGACAGATGTGGAGGAGCTGCGCTTCATCTTAGAAGCTAAACGACTGAACTCCGAGGCAGCAGCCAGCGGACTCCGTGAGAACTACGGTCATCAGTTGGGGAAGACGATGTGCTCCCCTTTGGGACGTGGCATCATGGGTGACAGCATCTTCTCGAAGGTGCTCAGTGTGACCAGCTGTGCCTGTGATGCGAGAATGGCCGGTGCCATGGTGCCCGTGATGAGCAACAGCGGCAGCGGCAATCAAGGTATCTGCGCCACTATGCCTGTGGTGGTGTTCGCCGAGGAGAACCATAATACGGAGGAGGAGCTGATCCGTGGACTGATCATCAGTAACCTCACCGCCATCTACATCAAACAGACCTTGGGTTCGCTGAGTGCCCTCTGCGGCTGTGTGGTGGCGAGTACAGGCAGCAGTTGTGGCATCACCTACCTGATGGGTGGCACCTTCGAACAGATCTGCTACTCGGTGAAGAATATGATTGCCAACCTCACGGGAATGATCTGCGATGGAGCAAAGCCGTCGTGTGCCCTCAAACTTACCACGGGGGTGAGTACTGCGGTGATGAGTGCCATGCTCGCCATACAGCATAAATATGTCACTTCTGCCGAGGGTATCATTGATGATGATGTGGATAAGAGCATCCATAACCTCACCGCCATCGGTAGCCGCGGCATGGATGAGACCGACCGCTTCGTACTGGACATCATGACACATAAGTGAATTCGTCTAATCCGTCCAATTCGTAGAGCAAAAGAATTCGTCCAATTCGTCTAATTCGTAGAGAAAAAGAATTCGTCTAATCCGTCTAATTCGTAGAGAAAAAAGATCTGAAGAGTTGAAATATTGAAATAATAAGGATATGAGAAGAAACATGAAATCTACCCTGCTCATGCTGATGCTTACGGTGTTTACCGTGGCAGCACAGGCACAGATGCAAGATCCCGTGCATTTCACGGTAAGTCAGAAACAGGTATCTCCCTCTGAGGTTGATGTGATCTTTACGGGAAAGATCGATGCCGGATGGCATGTGTATTCCACAGGACTGCCCGCCGATGGTCCTATCTCGGCGACCATGAACACCGATTTGGTGGAAGGTGCAAAGGCTGAAGGGAAACTGAAGGCGCAAGGCAAAGAGATCAGCAGCTTTGATAAGCTCTTTGACATGAACCTGCGCTACTTCGAGCATGCCGTTACCTTCGTACAGCGTTTCAAGATCACAGGGAAAACCTACCATATCAAAGGCTTCTTAGAGTTCGGTGCCTGCAATGACCAGAACTGTCTGCCACCTACACAGGTAGAGTTCGACTATCAGGGTGAGGGACCGAAGGATGCTCCCGAGGCTGCTCAGGACGAAAAAAAAAATGAAGTAGCCGATGCCGAGGATCCCGCTGCCGCTGCAGCACTCCTCGCCGCGAAGGCCGACTCCCTGAAAGCGGGCAACGACAGTGTTTCCACTGCGGTTGCCGTGGCTCCTCTCGATTCTGCCGAGGTGAACAGTCTGTGGAAGCCGGTGGTGAATGAACTGCAGGCTTTCAACGGCGAAAGTAACCAGAACCGCTCTTGGCTGTATATCTTCCTGATGGGTTTCTTAGGAGGACTGGTGGCTCTGTTCACCCCCTGTGTGTGGCCTATCATTCCCATGACGGTGAGCTTCTTCCTGAAAAGGGCAAAAGATGATAAGAAGAAAGGTATCAAGGATGCTATCACCTATGGCATCTCTATCGTGGTGATCTATCTCGCCTTAGGACTTGCCATCACAGCTATCTTCGGTGCCAGTGCACTGAATGCCCTTTCCACCAATGCTGTCTTTAATATCTTCTTCTGTCTGTTGCTCGTGGTGTTCGCACTCAGCTTCTTCGGCTGGTTCGAACTCACCCTGCCCTCTTCATGGACGAATAAGGTAGATAGCAAAGCCAGCAGCACCAGTGGAATCCTCTCGATCTTCCTCATGGCCTTCACCCTCTCGTTGGTGAGCTTCTCCTGTACCGGACCTATCATCGGCTTCCTGCTCGTGGAGCTGACGACCAGTGGCAGCATCATGGGACCCGCCATCGGAATGTTTGGCTTCGCCCTCGCACTGGCCCTGCCTTTCACCCTCTTCGCCATGTTCCCCACCTGGCTGAAGAAAGCCCCGAAGTCGGGAGGATGGATGAATACCATCAAGGTGACCTTAGGATTCATCGAGCTCGCCTTTGCCCTGAAGTTCTTCTCCGTGGCCGATCTCGCCTACGGATGGCGCCTTCTCGACCGTGAGGTGTTCCTCTGTCTGTGGATTGTTATCTTCGGCGCTCTCGGTCTCTACCTCATCGGAAAACTGAAGTTCCAAAGTGACTGGGAGGGAGGCGAGATGGACAAGCCCATGCCCGTGGCTTGTATCATGCTCGGACTGGTATCCATCGCCTTCGCGATCTATATGGTACCTGGCTTATGGGGAGCACCCTGTAAGGCCGTCAGTGCTTTCGCACCACCGATGAGCACACAGGATTTCAACCTCTATAAAGCCAACGAGGTAAGGGCGAAGTTCCTGAACTATGAGGAGGGCATGGCGGCTGCCAAGGCGCAAGGTAAACCGGTGCTCGTTGACTTCACGGGCTTTGGCTGTGTGAACTGTCGGAAGATGGAGGCTGCCGTATGGACGGATCCTGCCGTGGCAAACCTGCTGAACGATGATTATGTCCTGATCTCTCTCTTTGTTGATGACAAGACACCGCTGCCAGAGCATATTCAGGTAACTGAAGAGAACGGACAGCAGCGCACGCTGCGCACCGTGGGTGACAAATGGAGTTACCTGCAGCGCTCTAAGTTCGGTGCCAATGCACAGCCGTTCTATGTCGCTCTTGACAACGAAGGTAATCCGCTCACGGGCTCTGCTGTCTATGATGAGGATATCGCCAAATATGTTGACTTCCTCAAGGCTGGTCTCAGCAACTACAAAACGGTAGGTAACACCGCAGAGTAAACGTACCGTTTCTTTCTATTATTGGCTTTTCCGCATCCGAAATGTAGGGAAACGGATCTGATCAATTGGGGGTTATAAGAACAAAACAATTTGTTTTGTAGTGGAAAAAGGCATTACTAACATGTTAAAAACGGCCTTCTTCGAGAACAAAACAAATTGTTTTGTTATTTGAGTGACTATCCCTCTCCCTCCTTCTGATGGCTTGGGGTGCCCTTACTTGACTATGATCTTGCGGCCATTGCGGATATAGATTCCCTTCTCGGTAGGCTTCCCACTAAGTTTCTGTCCGTCTATATGATACCATGGAGCGTTATCATGGATTATTTGTCCGTGATCATTCAGAGGCAGAGTCATGCCTGTAGAGATTCCTGAGTTGTCTGGCACAAAGATTCTCAACATGGGTAGATTGGTAACAGGGTCTTGTATCCATGGCGCATTATCACCTGTGCGACCATTATTCAGGGCATTGGTAACAGTTCCATCAGCCAAGGCTTCAGCAGTTGCTTTCGTGCTCTTGCTGTCACTGCCAGTTACGTAATAGTTGTTGGTGAGGTTGACGCTACCATCGTAATAGATAGGATGAATGTTGCCATTTGGATATGTTCCTTTTTCCAAACAGTTGACTATATAACCTATACCACCATGATTATGTCCCCAAATAGCTCCGATATAGGAACCACCTTCGATTCTACCATTGAATAGACAGTCTTTAATGGTTGTCGTTGAGGTAAATCCATGACCGATAATACCACTCACGTATCCTGCTGTCGTTGTAATTGTTGCACTGACCACACAGTCAGAAATGGTGTTTGTTTCATATGCCACTCCTATTAGTCCTGCAGCATGGTTACTTTTGGCATTGATGGTGCCTGCTATCCGTACATTCTTAATGGTTGCATCCTTGATAAAATGGAATGGTGCAATACCCACATCGTTCAGATTATTCGTACTAAGGCCATCACCTGTAGCGGTGCTCACAATGTTTGCAGTCATCGTATGGCCATCACCATCAAATGTCCCTGTGAATGGATGGTCATCTCTTACTCCTGCCATGCTCTGAATATTGATATCCTTGGTTAGCTTCACATGCTGTCCGCTAAAGCTATTTTCCTCAATACAGGTAACAAAGCTTATCCAATCGTCATCACTGTTGATGAGATAAGGAGAATCTTCCGTGCCTGCACCGCTCAAACAAATACCAATGATCTTAAAGTTAATAGTTTTTGTTCCTTTATACTCGCCCATGCCGGTAATGGTAACAGTAGCTATTCCCACAGAAATGTTATGGCTATAACTTACTGTATAGTCCGTTCCTTTTTTTAGGGTTGTCCCAAAGAATGAAACAACAGGTTCTGGACTTATCGCTTCACCTGAGTAATCATATTTCGAATCAATTCCATCCACTAAAACAGGAACACTATATGGATTCCCCGATATCTCCATCTGCTTACATACTTCTCCTGGCATCGAAGATAGTATCTGGGTACCGTAATCCTTCTCAGTATTCTTCTTGGGAGTTAGGTAATAAGAGCTGTTGGCTTTTACAGTGCTACCACAGAATATAGGATTGAAAGTGGAGCAATTAGTGAAAGTGCCAAATTCCATACAGTTGTTGATCGTGGTAAGTCCCCCATGATTCCATCCGCAAATGGCACCGACAGTGCTGCCGCTACTTTTGCCGTTGATAGTGCCCGAAAAGATGCATCCATTCATGGTTGTATAGGAGTCCTGCGCATGCCCTAACACACCACCACAATGGCTTCCTTTTGTGGTGACAGTGGCTCTCACGACAGCATTGCTAATCAAGCCACTTCCACTGACAGCACCAACAAGTCCTGCGCAATGAATATCTCCGTTGACAGAACCATCAACGATGATGTCCTTGATGGTAGCTCCTGATAGATAGCAGAATGGTGCAACGTATCTTGATGTTCCCGTGATGTTGGCAGTGATGGTATGATGATTCCCATCGAACGTCCCTGCATATTTCTTGCTTTCACTGCCGATCATCGTAGTCACTTCTATGTCAGCAGTGAGCTTTGCATTGGCAGTGATATGTATTGTGCCATTACTAATACCAGCTGCAAAGGCGTTCCAGTCTGTAGTAGAAGCAATCAGGTAAGTGCCATCAGTTTCTTGTTCGATAGCCTTTACACCCGTGGTGCAGATCAGCGCGATTACAGAAATAATAAACCGTCTTGTTTTCATCTTTTATTTTTTGTTTTTAGTAAATGTTCTTTCCATCCCCCTCCTTAGGGAGGGGCAGGGGTGGTTTTCTCCCTCACGAAGGAGTTAGGGGTGCCCTTACTTGACTATGATCTTGCGGCCATTGCGGATATACACTCCTTGCTCCGACGGTGGTGCATCGAGTTTGCGACCATCCAACGTGTACCAGTTTGCCTGCTCACTATCGGATGACTCCGTTCCCTTGATGCCTGTGGTATATGGTGGCACCACCTCGAACTCCTCTGTAAGCACCACGCTCCAAGCACCTTTCGAGTCGCATACCGCCCACGAAATGGTGTGGGTGCTATACGACAGTGACCTCACGTTGATCTCCACCAAATCGGTAAGTGCCTCGGTGGGAACCGTTGTGATCTGCTCCATGTCGCCGTCAATCCAGTAGCCATAGCGGGCGATGGTGGTTGCCACAACCGTTCTCGGCTTCACGAAGAACTTCGTGACGGGTGTACTCCACACATTGTTATTGTCCTTCACACGTACTGTCACGGAATGCAGTCCTGCCGACAGAGAAGGGAACTCCACCTCCGCCACCGATTCTGATAAGGATTGTCGCTCCCCAACAAGACCGTCAAACCAATACTCTCTGGCCGTGATGGTGGTGGCCTTACTGGTAGGTGGAGTGATCACGAAGTACTTCGTGACGGGTACACTCCACAGATTGTTATTGTCCTTCACACGCACCGTCACGGAATGCACACCCATAGACAGTTGCGAGACATCCACCTCGGCAGGGCTCTCCGCCAAGGTCTGCTTCTCAGCAATCTGCTGGTCTATCCAGTATTCCCGTTCGGTAATACCGTCCTGCCCTCTTGCCGACGTACTCAAGGCAACGGCCAAGGTCAGCAGTAAATATCTAATCCCACTCATAATAACTATGAACTATAAACTATGAACTATGAACTATGAACTATAAACTATGAACTACCTCACCTCCGCCTCATAGCTGATCTTCAATATGCTGCCCTCCACGGTGGGCGACAGGTTCTTCACCACGGGGGTAGAAGGAACCCTACTGAATCCTTCGCCGCCTAAGAGTCCGATCTGGCCACCGTCGGTACCGAGAAACCTGGTTGGATTGAGCAACTCAAACGTACGACCTTCTACATATCTTGCATCAGCATAATCACCAAATGAAACAACCATCTGGAGATAATCTTCCTCATAATTATTCTCATGGATTCCTGCAACTTCATTCAAACCATATCTAAAGCTTGAGCAAAGACAATTCTGGACAGTAGCGCCGATGCCCACTACATAACTGTATTCACTGGCTTTCATCCCAAAAATGCAATTGGTCCAAGTAAAGGCGGAATTATTCAATGGTTCCGTAATACCATTATTACCATGATAGAAGCCCCCCATGAGGATGCAATGGTCAACAAAGACACGACTTCCAGCAGCAAACGTATGTACGTTATCATTAATATGGCAGTTCGTCACCGTCAGGTTAGTAGCCAAGTAATCTTTCCCACCTGTTACGCTACCCGTGATCACACACTGCGAGATAGCCACATCCGTGATCGAGTTTTTTGCTTGGATATGACCTGCCACATAGCATTTGGTAATATTGATGCCTTGGACAGGATTCTTCTGGTCGTAACCTCCTCTTCCAGCTGCAAGATATAATGTACCTTCCACACGAAGGCCTTCAAGATGCACATTCTGAAGCGTTTCATCAGCCTTTCCTATAGACAGGCAATAGTAGCCATTCTTGATGATGGAGGTAACACCTGTGCCGGTGGTGGCATCTGCCTCATAACCAGCACCGATAACCGACACGGATTTCGTAATGTCTGTCTCGTAGAACTGTCCTGCGGAGAGTGTGATCACATCCCCGTCGGCAGCAGCCTCCACAGCCTGCACCAAAGCATTAACACCCGTAAAGACTGTGGTATTCTCACCTGATTGAAGAATAGCCGTAGCCACATCATTATTCTGCGCCCATGCCCCCATTGTGAAGACGAAGGCGATTACTGAAATAAAAAATCGTTTTGTTTTCATACTCTTTATCGTTTTTGTAATCATACTTATCACTTCTCACTTGTCACTTAACAATGACCTTCCTTCCATTGTGGATATAAATACCCTTCTCGGCAGGACGACTTTCAAGTTTCATGCCCTCAAGAGAGTACCAGTCGCCACTTCGGACCTCCTCCTGAGAAGCCTCGCTGATACCCGTAAGGATATCGTCGTCGTTAGGATTATTGGAATACTTGTATTCATTGATCTGATACACCCATTTACTCTCTGCATTGGTAAGAACGGGTGCGGGATCTGTTCCGATGAGCTGTCCCCAATGCTGTTCAGGGCGGTCACCTTGCAACTGGTAGGCTATTTCGCCGTGAGCCAGCTGGTAGGCAGAAACACGGGTGCCATAAACATATTCGGATGAGTAGTTTCCCTCTATATAGAAACTGGATACGGGCTTAGGATACATACCGTCACCCAACACGTGCAAGGTTGATCGATCTACATCAAACGTACCATTGTTCAGGCAATAGTTGTAGGTCACATTCGTGGAGCGGTCAGTAAATCCCAGGAATGGCGCACAATACCGAATGTTATTACCACCATTGATCACGCCGCTGAACAGGCAGTCGTTGAAGCTGACAGGGATATCATCTTCTCCATGTCCCACAAAACCACCTATCCGTAGATCTTTAGGTTGAGAGGCAAATCCCGTTATTGTTACCCGCGACTCACAGTCGTTCATGGTCAGATTGTTGAAAATACCAACGAAGCCACCTGTACGGAGATAGCTCGTCTCGATCGTACCATCCAGGATCAACCGTTGTATGGTAGCATTCTTCGCACCATAGAACAGTCCGCCCGCATAATCCTTATTCACTTGATCATGAATCGTTAGCTTGTGGTACTGCCCATCGAACGTGCCCGTGTAATACTTGCAATTGGAAGAATTGTAACCTATGCCTATCTTTCCAACATGACCAGTGAGGTCGATATCTGCAGTCAGTCTGGCATTGGTCTCAGGATACTTGCGTGAATATATCACGAACTTGTCCCAGTCGCTGGCATTCTTAATCAAGTAATAACCTTCTTCGTCTTGTTGAAGATCGAACACAAACGCAGCGATCTCATCGTTAGTCCCCAGTGAAGTTGTTACAGAATTGGGTGGCAGGATGATCTTCGTTGTGGCAGGCACTCCAGTGAATATTCTGCTGCTTGCACGTAATGAGGAATAGTAGTAAAAATCATACACATTAACGCATTGTGACGCATCGATGGTCTGCAGGCTGCTGCACCCGCTGAAGAGGGAGGTTTCCATGGTGCCAATCGAACCTGGCAAGGTAATGTTCGTCAGACTCGTACAATTCATGAACGCCTCTGTGTTGATACGATGCACAGTGGAGGGGATTTCAATGTTGGTCAGAGAGTAACACTTCTTGAATGCACCCTGCCGGATTTCCTTTACCGAAGGGGGAATCGTAATGGTGCTGATGCTGGTGGTTTCAAACATCCACTTGGGGATATAGTCCAAGGTATACCCTTCCTCAAAGGAAGCCTCCGTCATACTTGTACATTCAAAGAATGCGTCAGTTCCAATAGATTTGAGCGTATTGGGAATGACGATGCTCGACAAGGAGGTGCAATGTTCGAAGCAATCGTTACCCAACGAGGTTGCCGATCTGGGAATGGTAACATTGTCGAGACTCGTACAATAATAGAAAGTTTCGTTGGGAATGGACGTCAATTGCTCAGAGAATGTAACGGTGGCCAGACTTGAACAACTGTTGAACACACTACTGCCCATGGTGGTCAGTGTATTCGGCATGGTGAACGAGGGTAGCAAAGTACAGTTGGAAAAGGCAGAGGAACCGATCGTTGTAAGCTGTGAGTTCTCCGGGAATAACACCTCGGTAAGTTTCTTACAGGAATAGAATGCACTGCCGCCAATGGTTTTCACCGATGCAGGAATGGTAATGCTTGTCAAAGCCGTGCCATAGAAAGCCGTTTCGGATATCGTTTCCAACTGAATGCCCTCGGCAAAGCTCACGGTAGAGAGCAATGAACAGCCATAGAAGGCACTTGACTCCATCGTGGTTACCGATGCGGGAATGCTCACCGTGGTGAGTTTCGAACAACCAGAGAAAGCACTGCTCTTGATTGTCTTCACACCGTTCAATAAGTTCACTGTCGTCAGCTTGCTGCACCCGTTGAAAGCACTCTGTCCCAAGGTCTCGCAGGCAATGTTCGCTGTTACTATACCACTTCCATTAAACACATAGTTACCCATTGAAGTGACAGTGGCAGGGATGGTTATTTCTGTGAGTTGTTCACAAGTCATGAAAGCCTCATCACTAATCGTTTGCACAGTTGCAGGAATCTCAATATGAGTCATATAGTGGCATTTCTTGAAGGCCCCCTGTCGAATAGTTTTTACCGATAGAGGAATGGTAATGGTACTGATGTGAGTATCATCGAACATATACGCACCGATATAATCCAATGAATAGCCTTCTTCAAAGGAAGCCTCTGTCATACTTGTGCATTCAAAGAATGCATCTTGGCCAATTGACTGAATTGATTTTGGGATGACGATGCTCGACAAGGAAGTACAATGTTCGAAGCAATCATCTCCCAACGAGGTAATCCAGCCAGGTATGGTTACGTTATCCAAACTCGTACAGTGATAGAATGTACCATTGGGAATGGTTGTTAACTGATTGGAGAAGGTGATGGAAGCCAGCTTCGAACAACTATTGAACACATTGGTGCCCAGCGTTGTCAAGGTGTTTGGCATAATGAATGATGGCAGTAAGGTGCAACTGGAAAAGGCATAGGAGCCGATCGCTGATACCTGTGTGTTGGCAGGGAAGATTACTTCTATGAGTTTATTGCATCCTTGGAATGCATTATTGCCAATGGCCTTTACCGATGCAGGGATGGTGATGCTTGTCAGTCCTGAATTACTGAAGGCTGATTCGTGTATCGTTTCCAACTGAATGCCCTCGGCAAAGCTCACGGTAGAGAGCAATGAACAGCCATAGAAGGCACTTGACTCCATCGTGGTTACCGATGCGGGAATGCTCACCGTGGTGAGTTTAGAACAACCAGAGAAAGCACAGCTCTTGATTGTCTTCACACCGTTCAATAAGTTCACTATCGTCAGCTTGCTGCACCCGTTGAAGGCACTCTGTCCCAAAGTTTCGCAGGCAATGTTCGCCGTGACAATACCGCTTCCATTGAATACACTTTCCTCCATGGATATAATGCTGGAGGGAATGGTAATCTCCGTCAGACTCGTACAGTTCATGAACGCTTCTTTGTTGATCGTTGTTACTGTTGCAGGAATCTCGATGGAGGTCATGTTTTTGCAATTCTTGAAGGCACCCTGATGGATATACTTCACTGAAGGAGGTATGACAAAGGTGGTAATGTTAGTTCCCCACACTAACCACTTGGGGATATAATCCAAGGTGTAGCCATCCTCGAAGGAGGCAGCTGTGAGATTTGAACACCCTTCAAAGATACTGGTACCAAGCGACGTGACTGAATTGTGAATCACGACACTACCTGTTAATTTAGTGCAGTTCATGAAAGCTTGATCACCGATGGTCTTCACATTACTGCCAATAGTCAGCGAGGTGAAATTCGTCTTGCCCTTGAACGCAGAGGCTTTAATGGCCGTCACAGCCTTCCCGTCGATCTCATCAGGAATCACTAGGGTATAGTCTGCTGGTGGTGTAAAACCAGAGGCAAAACCGGTAATGGTCAATGTTCCATCACTATTCGTGGTATAGGCAAGGTCCTGTGCCTTGACTGCGATACTGGCAAGAAGAATCATGCACAGCAGGAAGAATTGCTTTCTTTTCATCTTCTATATGTTTTTTGTTATTATACATGGCATCCCCCTCCTTATGGAGGGGTTAGGGGTGGCTTACTTGATGATTATCCTTCTTCTGTTCTTGATATACACGCCCGGCTGCATAGGCTTCGTATCAAGCTTCATGCCCTCGAGGGTGAACCAGGTGTCGTTATCATCATCGGTGATGACACGCAAACCTGTGGCTATACCATCGTTCTTCTTGAAGAGGGCAAGGATAGGCTGACCTGTGCTGGCGTCTTGTACCCAGATCTCCTCAGTACGCCCAGACTGCAGAGCGGTGGTGATGGTACCGTTGGAGAGAGTGGTGGCATTAACAAGTGTTCCTTGGGCATTGCCCAGTTGATTCAGATAATAGCAGTTGTTAGACACGTTCACTCTTGATGCAAAACCATTGCTGAATACAGATGAGAAAGTGCCAGAGCCATTACTGCCGCTGATAACGTTACTGCAATCGAAGGTTCCGATTTGCAGACCATTCTCAATGGTAACCGTACCATCGGGAAGTCCCAAGAAGCCTCCCCACAATACATCTCTTGTTTCACCACTGATGGAGCCATCGAAGATACAGTCGGTGATATGTAGCTGTCCGTAAAAGAAGAGCTGTGCTACGATACCGCCTGTGCGAGCACCTTCGTAGAAGCCACTCGTATTGACATAATTGGATGTGATATCAACAGAACTGATGCAGTTGGTGATGTAGCTGTGAATCTGTTCGCCAAAGCATCCTGATACAATACCGCCAGCATAACGGTTCGTTGTAGTGATAGTTCCATCAACCCGCAGATTCTTGATGGTTGCATTCTGAATATAACGGAATGGTGCCACATACAACTCTGTTGTGTTGTAATGGACAGTCAGTGTATGACCTTGACCGTCGAATATTCCCTGGAAAAGAACACAGCCTGTACCGTAATTATCTTGATTGATGCCGCTACCGATCATCGTTTGGTCGTTGCCTAAATCGATATCAGCAGTCATGCGAGCCTTGGCATCGTATTCGCCATCGTCAATCAATATGGACAGCATCTTCCAATCGTCAACAGTACCAATGAGATAATAACCCTCACCGTCTGTCTTCAGACCTTCATCTTCTTCATTGTTGCTATATATACCTGGCTGGTGATAGACAAGCGTGCCTTCTTCGTGTGTCAAATTCGGATGAGCGTGTCTTCCAAGAAGCTGGCCCCAGTGCTGATCGGCACGTCCGCCCTGCAGGCGATAAGTCACCATACCACTGGACAGTTGTTCTACGGAGACTGCAGTAGCTAACGACTCGTTGTTAGTATTATTGCCTGGCTTGTAGAAGCAGGACGCCGCCGTGCTCTGACCACTGTACTGTGTAACACCCAAGGCATAGGTGTAGTTCAGGTCAGTATTGGTAAACGTGCCAATGTTCAGACAGTAGTTATAGGTGATGCGTCCTGCACTCTCCATCCATCCGAGGAAGGGAGCAGCATAGCGGAAACTGGAGTTACCCGTAATGGATCCTGTAAAGGGACAGTCGGTCAGCGTGATGTTACCTGTCTTGCCCTGTCCGATGAAACCGGCAATATGCATAGCTGTAGTTGTAGGAGTAACCGTGATGTCCGCAGCCGACTCACAGTCTTGCATGGTAAGGGTTCCTTTCACTAATCCCACGAAGCCGCCAATGAGCCGGTGGTTGGCTGTAACGTTACCTTCCACCTTCAAGTTCTTGATGGTGGCATTCTCCACATAGGCAAACAAGCCGCCAGAAACATCCTTACCCGTCTTGTAGTTGATGGTCAAAGTATGGCCTTGACCATCGAGTGTGCCTTGATAGGTTATATAGTTCGACTCGCCGTTACCAACCCCCAGCTTACCAGGATGAGTAGTTAAGTCGAGATCAGCAGTAATTCGACCGTTAATTGTGGGATTCTGTCGAGAATACACTACGAACTTATCCCAGTCTGAAGTATTATTGATAAGGTAAAAACCTTCGCTATCCTGTTGAAGGTCGAATGTGATTGTCGCGATTTCGTCATTGGTTCCCAATGTGGCCGTTGTGTATGGAGGAAGAATGATCTTGGTAGTGGAAGGCACACCGTAGAAGATGGTATTGCTGCCTCGCAACGAAGTGTAGTTAAATAGCTCCCATACGTTCATGCACTTCGACAAATCCAGTGTTTCGAGCGAGTTACACTGATAGAACAGGTTCATTCCAATAGCCTCTATGGTGCTGGGCAAAACGACGTTCTTCATGCCACTATACTGGAACACATCGCGGTTGATGCTTGGAATCCCCTCTTCAATGGTGAGGTTCTCCATGCTCGTGCAGTTGGCAAAAGACCAGTCTTCGATCAGCCGTAGAGAGCCTGGCAATGTAACATTGTTCAACGATGAGCAATAGCGGAAGGCTTCCCTACCAATGGAAGTAACCGTTGCCGGTATCGTCACGCTTTGCAGGTTCGTATTTTTATAGAAGGCGTTGTTCCCGATACTGGTGATACCGCTGTGCAACGGAGCGGAAACCATGTTGGTACACTCGCGGAATGTTTCAGGAGGGATGGTGGTCATCTTGGGCAGATAGATGCCCTCCTCGCCCAATGTCTGCAAACTGGTATCATAGATGAACATACGATTACCCATCGTAGTCACTTCTGGCAAGTAGGCCTTCGTCAGACTTGCACAAGTGCCGAATACTTCGGTGGCAAGGGTGGTACATGAGGGTAATGATACTTCCGTTAGACTTGAATTGGTACCAAAAGCATAGTTGTCAATGCTCTGAACCTTTGGAAGTGACAGGGTCGGAAGCGACTTACAACAATCGAAAGCGTTGCTACCGATGGTCAGCACTTCAGGCAGGTTAACTGTAGTAAGCTTATTGTTGTTATAAAACGTATAGTTGGGAATCGCCGTTACCAGTGGAGCACTGATTGACTGGTTGTTAGTACAATCACGGAAGCTTTCTGAACCCAGTGTCATGGCTGTGTTGATCGTTACCGAGGTAATGCCAGTGTCGTATCGGAAAGCACAGGCCCCAATGGCGGTGACGAGGGGCATGTTGTCGTTAGGAAGTATTACAGTGGTGATTCCTGTACATGACTGGAATGTATAATCGGGTATTCTTGTCATCTTGGACAAGACGACTTGATCGAAGTCTAAAGCCGTACACTGATGGAACACACCCGTTCCCATGGAAGTGACATTGGGTAAATTAGCAGAGACTAAATTCTTGCAGCCCTCAAAGACATTATTGCCTAATGATGTCACAGAAGTGTTGTTATACGCCGTAAGAGACGAACAGTTCACGAAAGCATAGTGCCCGATACTTGTTATGGCAGGGTTGGTGAAAGCAGGGAGTGACGTACAGTTTTGGAACGCCCGCTCCGGTATGGATGTAATAAGGGGCAAATCCACAGAAGTGAGTGCCTTACAGCCGTCGAACGTGTAGGTCCCGATAGCTGTAATGTTTGGCATGGATACTGTGGTAAGTGCTGTGCATTCGCGGAAGAGATAAGTGCCGATGGTAGTCACATTTGGTATGTAGAGACCATCTTCGCCCGTATGGGTGAGGGCATAGCCTTTCAGGAATACACCATTGCCGAGTGTGGTGGCCTCGGGCAGCGACACTTTGCTTAGTTTTTCACATGTACCGAACGCTTCAACGCCCAGGGTTTTAGCCTTGGGTAATGACACTTCCGTCAGACTGGAGGCCGTGCCAAACACGATGTCGGCAATAGTCTCTACTTTGGGCATATTGATGGTTGTGAGTGACCCACATCTATCAAAGGCTGCACGCTGAAGTGTCAACACTTCATTCATGGTGATGCTGACGAGCGACGAGTTCGTCTCGAAAGCATATTCTCCAACCTCGGTTACACTATTGGCTGTCACGCTTCTTATCTTCGTGTTCGAACGGAAAGCACTGTTGGCAATGGCCACCACAGGGGCACCGTCTATCTCGTTAGGGATGATGAGGTCATAATCGGCAGGTGGTGTAAAGCCCTGGTCGAAGCCTGTAATCGTCAGCTCGTTATTGCTGTTGCGGGTGTATGTCAGCGGAACAAGGTCTTGGTCGGCTATGGCTAACGATGGATCATTGGTATAGCCATTGGCTGAGCGGTACACACGCTTGCTCTCATCAGTGGTCAAGACAGGCAGCGGATCGACACCAATCTCCTGTCCCCACACTAAGTCCGAACGCCCGTTCTGCAGATAGAAGGCCGTACGTCCGTTCGTCAGTTCTGTTTCCGTGGCCTGCACACCCTGGGCCTCACCCAGTACTGTCTTGTAGAAACTGTTGCTGATGATGCCTCCACCAAGTCCGTTGCGAATGAATGTACCACAGTCACTTGTACCCAGTCCATTCTCGTAGGTGGCAGCTAACAGCGAGTTACTGATATTCACCGTGCCGTATGCTCGCCAAATGACGAATCCGGAGCTACCGGTCTTATCTGCTCCTGCGGTCATCGTACCGTCATAGATACAGTCGCGGATAGTAAGCACATGGTTGTCGTTAAAGCTGTTGTAGGTAAAGCCGGAGAGTCCTCGCTTACCTGATGTATTGCCGAAGATGATATCTACAGAGCTGTGGCAGTTTTCGATGAGTACAGTACCGTTCGTCCAAGCGACAATACCGGCAGCTCCTTCGTGAGTGGATGTGATCGTTCCTGCAGTATTCAGATTACGGATGGTGCCACCACAGACATAGCCGAAGGGACCGCAGCCCAGATAGGTGGGCTCCGTAAAGCCCTCGTTGATGAGCAGCTGTAGGATATCGGCGGTTACGAAGTGGATGGTCAGTGTATGTCCCTGTCCATCGAAGATACCAGCATAAGCTCTCCTGAAGCTGACATTGTTGTAGTGTCCGTTACCAATCATGGCCTGTGCATCGCCCAAGTCAATGTCTGCCGTCATCTTGGCATTGGCCATGGGATTCATTTTCTCCACTACGCGCTTGAACTCTATCCAGTCGGCTTTAGTACCAAGCAGATAATAACCATCACCGTCTTTTGTCAGGGTGGTGGTATAGTTCATAGCAGGCTGCGATGGGGTGGTGCTCCAGCCTAAGGTGCCTCCAGTGATGCCGATGCCGGTATATTCGGATTGTATTTCTGGAACGGTTCCATCGGTATAAACAAGAGTGGACATATTGCTATACACAGAAGCTGCAGAGGGAACACTATAGCACCCCTCTGTTGCCACACCTGTATTTGACGTATTGACAGCGATCAGCACACAGTTGCTTGCTGTGCTGTTAGCTCCAAGACTACAATTGGCGATGACACAATTCTGGTAATCGGCCTTGGTGAACGCTGATGAATTATCGAAGCCACTGATAGAGCGGCAATAGAAGATGCTGTTCTTGATGGTGATATCACTGTCGGTGGTGAAACGATTGAAGCTGCCACCGTCTTTCCAACAGTTCTCAACCAACATGTTCGTGGCCTTGTAGTCACCAGGGTAGCTCTTCAAGTCACCTTGCATGACACAATTCCTGATGGTGGTATGGTCATGGTTCATATACAGGAACATGCCTCTGATGAGACATTTTTCTACTGTCAGGTTACTGATGGGATTGCGATTCCCGTCATTGAGCAGGTTTAAGTGGGATTCCAGACTCAGTCCTTCCAGATGAATGTCATCCAAGGAATGTTCTCCTGTCGAGCGGTATTGAAGTCTTCCCTTGATAAATGTACGAATGGAAGGATTGTCAAAACCTTGTCCATAGATAGACACGGATTTCTCTATGACCTGACATTCGTTGAACGTACCCGAACTAAGCACGATGACATCACCGCTGGCAGCGGCGGCGGTGACCGCATTCTTCAGTGCATCGGCACCGAAAAAGGCTGCCACTGGCTCGTTGTTCCTCACAAGCTGGGCAGTCTGTGCCCCTGCTATGATACTGGCAAAGAATACCAGAAAAAGAGTGGTAAAGTATCTTCTTTTCATGATGATGAGTTTTTAGTTATTCATTCTGCTACAAAGATACCTATTATATAATAGAGGATCCTTCCCAAAATGGATAATATAATTCTCAAAATCACAAAATTAACTTGCAAAAGATACATTGCAAGTAATGTACGATTTGCAAGTAACGCAGGGATGTCTTTGGGTTGTTGTTGATAGCCAGAGGGGTGTAGGGAAGTGTCAGTCGGTCAGGCCCTTGGCGGGAGTCTTTCCAGTGAAGTTCTTGTAGTTGCGATAGAAAGTGCCGAGATGGGTATAGCCCGATTGGGTGGAGATGGTTTCCATGTTGTATTCGGGATGCTCGCGCATCAGTCGGGTAGCATGCTCAATGCGCTTGCGGTTGATGTACTGTGTGAAGGATTGGTTTGACAGTTCCCCGATGGCCCGCTGGATATAGGTGCGGTTGGTGTTCAGCAGTGTGGCCACGTCACCGATCTTCAGGTCGTGACGCAGATAGAGCTGTTCACCGTTCATGAGCTGTTCCAACTTAACGGCCAATGAACTGTTGGGTTGTGGTGAATCTTCCTGAACTGATGGCTTTTCCATTTCATCGGTGTCTTGTTCAAGATCACATACCGAGAACTGCTGGCGGCTGCCTGCGTAGCCGATCATGAAGAGAAGGATAGAGAAGAACAGGGAGGGCATCCATAACAGGAGAGGATGACCATCAAAACGCCACCTGCCGATGAGATTACTCACGAAGCCGAGGATAGCTCCCGTTATCAGCAGGGTGAGGATAACTTGCATCTTCCGCATCTTCTTGTCATCGGTGTCGGCATAGGTGTCATCGACCAGACGGTGATAGCTTCGCAGATTCTTCCATCCGCATACTGCCACGGCCACCACTTGCAGGGCAAAAAACAACTTGCCACCGTGGTGGAACACTGCCTGCCAGAACGCATAGCCAGTGAGGGCGGTAAACTGGTTGTGATAGAGATATATTCCGATAAAACCGCGACTTTCCTCATCTGACATCAATAGGTAGAACGTACCCACCAAGAGGGTGATGAGTAGGGATGGTATGAACAGTAAGGGCCAATCGTGCCGTTGTTGTTGCGGGTCGTGGAGGTATTGGGGCACACACAATCCTTTCAGGTATCGAAGGAAGAGGGGGAACACCAATAGGTTACAGCTGCAGTAGAGCGTGTCGGTGATAGGGATTATCTCGGTGAAGTGGAAGAAAAACGCGGTATGACCCAGATAGAGAAACATTGCAGTGACCATGAAGGTAAGCAACCACAACCGTTGTTTGGTGGGTGTGGTTATCCAGTCGAGAAAGATCACTATCGACCAGAATGTGCATACCATCAAGGGCAATACCGACAGAACCGTTGTCATTCTTCACTCTTCACTTTTCACTCTTCACTTTTCACTCTTCACTTTTCACTTTTCACTTTTCACTTTTCACTTCTCTCAAATTCTTCCAGTTTCTTCAGGTAATATGTCTTGAAGTCGTTCCAGTGGTAATAGGGTGCCATATCGGTGGCAATAGGCAGTGTGGCTTCGTTCTCGTTGAGGAGTACCTTGAAGATCACATCCCCACCGAAAGTTTTGCGGTAGAAGATGAACTGGATGTTTGCACCCATGGGGAAGATGCGGTAGTTATACCAGCCGTTGCTCACCAACTGTTCCAGATCGTTGGTCTGATTACCGTAGCCGTTGAGGTTCAGCAGACAGGTGAGGGGCATCACCATGGTCTCGTGTCCGAAGCGGAGGGTGGCTCCAGGATGTTCTATCTGGATACAGCTGTCGGCCTGATGGATGATATTCCGCAGGAGGTTCCGTTGTGAGAAGGGTTGTGTACCGCCGTTATAGCTGCAGTTGGCATAGGTGAGATACCACCACACATTGTTTTTCTCCCAGTTCTGGTAGATCTCCTCTGGTGTGAAGAGATCGTAAAGGGTGATCTCTTTGCGCAGTTCGGAACTCTGCAGGTTACTGGCCAACTTGAAGAGCAGGTCGGCAAGCTTCACTCCATCGATGTCGTAATGGATATAGTCGGGGTCGTTGAACAGCGTACTGAGGAGGCGGGCATGGGTAGGACGGCGCTCGCAGAATTCCTTGAACAGCACCTTAGAGCGTTGCGGCAGCTTCTTGTCGTAGAGTGGCTTGTCCTGCTGATTCATGAAATACATGTCGTGGGCACTGGCATCGTGCGTGATGCGCAGCTTCGGGTTCTTCAGCAACAACTGGTGCAGCTCGTTCTCCATGGAGAGGATACAACGTATCACCACGGTACTCTTCGCATCGATACACACATCGCCCTTGAACACCTCAGGAAAGCGTTCGTACATCCGCGCTGCAATCTGCTGATGCTGCTCGGCACCCAACTGAGTGAGTTCCCCGTCACGTTTCTCTGCTTCGTCACGGATGAGGATCAGCCGTCGCAGCACATCCTTTCCTAACGGAGTGAGCTTCCCGGCCTTTTCGGCTTCAGTCATCACCTCCACGGGAGTGTAGTAGTCGTCGGTACCAATGAGGTAGCGAGAGCCATGTCGGCCGTAATGACTGATATAGAAAGGCTTGTATCCTTTGGGAGCCTTGGTGAGTTCGGTTGTAGGACCGGGATAGGCGAGGTAGTTACTGGCCGACAGACAGGGGTTCTTTGCGATCTCCTCCTTGGCTGTCTGCGCATTCATGACGAGCGTGCATGTCATCATGAAGAGGGGCAATAGTATCTTTTTCATTTTTTAATATGGTGGACAATTGGTTACTGGTGCAAAGATACGAATAAGTGAGAGAAGTACAAAACAATCTTGTTTGTTTTTACTTCCGAATGGAAGTATCTTTGGCGAAGCCCGCTTCTTTTCACAAAGAAAGTCAGAACTTATACTTATAAGATAAGCCGATTACCCGATAATCCGGATCATCCCCTTTGTCATCGACATATCGCAGGAACGCCCCGAGGGTGTGCTGTTTGGTGATCTTCCAGTCGGCTCCCGCTGTATATCGTATCTTATCCAGTCCTCCTGCCGCATGATACAGTTCTACGTTCACATACGGGTCGATGTTAGAACGTGGGATGTTGTAGCCAACTTCCAAACGTGAGCGGAGCACATGACTGGCCTTTCCTTCTTTCACCTTGTCATCGCGGTCACCGTCTTCCATCAGTCCGTCGTAGCTTTCCACGGTAATCTCCGGACGGTATGTGTATTGCCACCGTTCACGCAGGGAGATATCGAATTGTCCCAAGGAGAGTGTTCCTGTGACGGAAGCGAACAATCGATGACGGTTACTCCAATAGGCGGGCGTCTCCCTTTTCACGGTCTGACCGTTGGCAGCGAGTTTCTGTTCGAAAGGGTTTTGTAGTCGGATGAACTTATACCCTGCATCGAACTTCAGCCATTTATAGGGTTTGTATGCAGCACTGACGCTGGCAGTCCAGCGGTCTGTATTCTTCATGTCATCACGCAGGCGGTATTCCACTTCGGTGCCAATGCTCCATTGTTTGTTGATCTTCTTCTGGAGTTCTGCACTCATCCACAGGCAGTTCTCGGTACCCTCATCCTGAGCCATCATGGGCAGGGAGAGGATCGTGCTCATCAGGAGCAGGAATGTGAATCTTCTCATAAGATATCTTGTTAGGGTTATAACATCAGGGTAGGTTTCGGTTGCTTGAGCATGCCGTCGATCGTGTTCCGTTTGTTCTCGGAGGAGTAATAAACCTTGAGCAATGCGGTGTCGCGCAGCATATCCACGCCTCCCACCTCCACGCGTAGTACGTTCACACCGATACGTTGCTGTAGGTCGGCTTTCAGTTCATCATATCGTTCTGGCTTGATGAGTTCGATGCGATCGTATTGCACCAGTTTGGCTGGTTCTACCTTGAGTCGAGCCTCGCAGAGCCACACGGCGAGGATGATCAGGATGTTGGTGATGAGCAGTTCCGTGAGCGTGACGTTTACTGCTAATGCGTTCACCACCGAGAGTGAGATGAGCACGAAGAGATAGGTCATTTCACGTACGGGCATCGAATCGGTTCGGTAGCGCATGATGGAGAAGATACCGAACAGTCCGATACCGATGCCGATACCTGTCTTTCCTTTCATCTCATCGAGTACGAAGATCATGAAGAACACCAAGAAGAAGATCGCGATGGCGATCAGCATGAAGGTGAAGTAGAAATCGCGCCGCCTGCTCTTGGTATAGTACAGTCGGTCGATAATGATCCAGTTCACTAGGATACAGATAGCGAAGCGCACCAACATGTGCGTATATACGCTCGATAGGGAAAAATCAAATAGTTCTATCATATTCTTGTTTTTTATTAGTTATACAAATTCCATTATCTCTCCTCTCTCCTCTCTTCTCACTCCTCACCTTTCACTTCTCTCTCCTCTCTCCTCTCTCCTCTTTCCTCTCCTCTTGCCATCTTTATCGCATCATTCAGTTTGGGTTTGAAGCGATTCACGCGTAGATGTGGATTGGTGAGAGCCGACCCCATGCAGTATTTGCTGAAGCCGTGGGGGAAGATACGCAGCTGGCGCAGCATTTCCAGCACAGGTGAGTAACACAGTCCGTCACGTTTCAGTTCGATGATCACCAGTTGTTCCATGTCGCAGTTCTTTTCGCTTACGAGGTTATGGAACTGCAGTGCGGTATCAATAGTGAGTCGTTCGGTCATTGATTTGTTGACCAGTGTCACCCTCTTGAAACGGTTCTCGACGGCAGGCAGCAGACAGTCCGCTGGATAGTGCAAGTGTTGTTGGAGGAAGTGTTGTTGTATATCATCGTGCAGGTTGATGGCATCCACCTCTATTCTTTTCTTCTTTGTCCGTCCGTGGTTGTTCTTGGTCTTGACTTCCAAGAACTGGAGTTGAGAATCCACATACGTACGGAACCTGACCTTCTGTCGGTTAGCATGTCCGGCTTGGTGTATCTGATACATATCGAAGTGTGGAGTATCGAAATAGACGGTGTGATAGTGCATGTTGCGTTGTCCGTCCACCTCTTGGATGCGATATTCCTGTCGTGCCATATCAAGTAGCTTCAGCAGACGGGGCATGGAGGTGATGAACTTCGTGTCGATCCGGTTCATCAGTCTGATGCCGCTCATCTCCTGGAGCGTGATGGGTTCGAATGTAGCTAACAGTTCTTGCATATTCTTTCCGTTTTGTTGATGCAAAGGTAGGAATTGCAGTGCTTCCCGACAAATCTATTCAGCAAAGGGTGTGTTTTCTTCAGTGAATTACTCTGTGTTTTTCATCCACACGGCGATGGTCTTGGCCCTTACATAGTTCTCGCTGAGATACATCCACCCCCCGAAGGGATTCTTCGTGCCCCATGAGTTCTTGCAGATAAAGTAGCGGGAGCCCTTGTCGGTCCTGGCCATTCCGATGATCTCCATACAATGGTCATCGGTGGTGAGCCGTTGCTCGAAGTCATGCTGCCGGCTTTCTTGCGTTACCCGCTTCTGTTCGTTCTCTAACTTTGCGATGCCTTTTTGGAAAGAGAATTTCGGTTCACTGATGTCACCTTCCCAGCAAACGGCATGTCCTGTGTGCAGGGCGTGCTCGATACGTTGCATCAAGGTGTCTAAGGGAACATTCAGGAACTCGTCGCTCATCTTATTATCAGCCGATTCCAAAGCGAAACGGCTGCCGAAGGGATGATGAGTGAAGCTGGTCAGTGCCTCGTATTCCCCTTCGCGATAAACGCTATGTGCAAACTCCAAGGTTGTATATTCGGCCCCCAACATAAAGACGTAGCGTGGCACCGTCGGCAAGTGTTCATCAAGGAGATTCCCCAGTTCATTACGCATAGAAAGCAATCCTTTTCGCTGCGTGATGCAGGCCGTGGCCGTCTGTTCCGCTTTCCGTGCCAACACACGGATGTTCACCTCATCGCGGTGGAAAGCATCATAGTGGGTGATGCCGTAACGGTTCAGTAGATGGAGTGTCATCGAGGCCATCCCTCGCATGGCGATCTTCTCTTTTCCCCCCGAGAGGAAGAAACGGTCGGTCTGTTCCTCTAAGTATCTCCTGCCAAGGTACAAGGGAGAGAGGTTCACCGAGTCGCCAATCATCAGGTGGTCACTCTCGATGGTGGCCAGCATCGCGTATGCCCAGCACAGATCACTCGCCCCTTGATTCTTCACAGGGGTGGTCTTCACCAGGCATTCCGTTTGCGGTACTTGCATCACCTGTCGCACGTGCTCCCTTTCTTTCTTACAGGCTGTCAGGGATAGCAGTGCACAGACGCAGAAGATTTCTATTTTATTCATTCTTGAAAAACAACTGTGCAAAGGTAATGATTTTATCTGATACATCCACGGGGAACCCCTTTCAACCTGTCTTTAAATGATTGCTTTTTGTATCAGAAGGCTGTTTTTCTCCAAAAGTGAATCAATTTGAGACGTATGTTTTGATTCCTTAACAAAAATCCCTCAGTATTAAAGACCGTCATGGTGGTACATTGGATTTTTTGTTGTATCTTTGCAAAGGAATCATCTTTGTTACGCGTTTATTAAAACAAATCAGAAGCAATGAGAATGCAGAAGACCTTACAAGGCACCGTGATTACCGTGATGTGCCTGTGGATGACCCTGATGGGTGCCCATGCCGAGAACTATCCTTATCGTAGTGACTACCTTTGGGTGACAGTGCCCGATCATGCCGACTGGATCTATCAAACAGGTGAGAAAGCCACTGTCGAGGTACAGTTCTATAAGTATGGCATCCCCCGCGAGGGCACCGTTTCCTATACTGTGGGCAACGATATGCTGCCCGACGACGATCAGGGCACCGTCATCCTGAAGAACGGACGGGCACGTATATATATAGGTACGCGTAAGGATCCTGGATTCCGTGATCTTCGTCTGAAGATCCATATCGACGGGAAGGAGTACAAACACCATGTGAAAGTGGCCTTCTCTCCTGAGAAGATTCGCCCGTACACCAAGGAACCGAAGGATTTCAAAACCTTTTGGGACCAGTGTAAGGCTGAGGCGGCACGTTTCCCACTAACCTATACGAAGGAACTGGCTAAGGAGTATTGTACCGACAAGATCGACTGCTATTTGGTACGCCTGCAGTTAGACAGTCGCGGACATGCTATCTACGGTTACCTGTTCTACCCCAAGAATGCGAAGAAAGGCTCGTGCCCGGTGGTGATGTGCCCACCGGGAGCCGGCGTGAAAACCATCAAGGAACCGCTGCGCCACAAATACTATGCCGAGAACGGCTTCATCCGTTTTGAGATAGAGATCCACGGACTGAACCCCACGATGAACGATGCGCAGTTCAAGGAGATCAGCAATGCCCTGAACAGTGGTGACAACGGTTACTTGGAGAACGGACTCGACCATCGTGACAGCTACTACATGAAACGGGTGTATCTGGCCTGTGTGCGTAGCATCGACCTACTTACCTCACTACCCGAATGGGACGGCAGGAATGTTGCCGTGCAAGGTGGCAGTCAGGGCGGTGCCTTGGCAATCGTCACCGCCGGTCTCGATCCCCGTGTCACCTTGTGTGTGGCTAACCACCCCGCATTGAGCGACATGGCAGGCTATGTGGAGAAAGGTCGTACGGGTGGCTATCCTCATTTCAACCGTATGAACCACATGCTCACTCCCGAGAAGATACAGACCATGGCCTACTACGACGTGGTGAACTTCGCCCGTTATGTGAAGGCCACATCCTATCTCACGTGGGGATACAACGATGATACCTGTCCTCCCACCACCAGCTATGCCGTATGGAACACGCTGCCAGGGGAGAAAGAATCACTCATCACCCCCATCAACGAGCACTGGACCAGTGAGGACACGGAATACGGACACATGGAATGGATCCGGAAACATCTCAGATAATTGCCTTGCGAAATATTGTCAAGATAATTCGTAATTATTTAAGGGTTGTGAAAATATGCTAATTGGATGAATGGGAAAACTCGGGTTGTTCGAAAGTGTTCACAAGTGCCTTTTTGTGCAAGTACAGTCTGTTTGGGTTCAAAGTAGACTCTAACTTAGATGCAATTATAGTCTGTTTTGAACCCAAGTAGAGTCTACGTAATGTTTACGTAGCGTCTGTTTAGGGTTGTTCCAGACGTTACTTACACCTGTTCCGCAGTCATCTACACCTCGTTCCGCCGTCACCATCCACTTGTAGATGCCGTTGGAACGGGTGAAAACGCCGTTCCGAACGACCCTTAGGTGACGTTTCTTCGAAAAGCATGGATTTTACTTTTGAAAGTTTGCTGGGTGCCCTTACGGGCAGAAATTGAACAAATTTTTCCAAATCTTTCAATTAACTGTGCTATTGATTTGTTTGATTTTGAATAGATTTTGTTCAATTTCTGCCCGTAAGGGCACCCCCCAGAAGAGTCATTTAGTTCTTTTACTTCACAAAAACGGTGTTTCTGACCACTAAAAACTATGTTTTTGACCCATAAACACTATGTTTTTTGACTCTAAAAACATGGTTTTTGCAAGTCGGAAAAGCCGAGTTTTACTAACGCATTCATTATCAGTCACTTACTAAACCTCGTCAGAATCGCTCAATTTCGACCGAGAGGGCGGCTGCTTCTCTCCGTGCCCGTATTTTGCGTTAAACGAAGTTAATTCGTTAAGATTATTCAAATTTTTAACAAATAGAGCGCCAGCCAATTCGCCTATGGCGAAGAGGATCTTCTATGTTTTTTCATGGTTTTGATAACAAATCGGAAGTTAATCCGTTTTTATAGATAGATACATCAACATAACAGAGATATGAGGAAATACTACAGCCTATGGCTCCTGCTGGCGGTACTGATGACGTTACCGGCACAGGCAAAGAAGAAAAAAATAGTGGATATTTGGCCCGATGGAACTCCCATTGATGCCTGGTTCAGTGACACGACGAAGGTGGATATCCGTTCGTTAGGACGGCAATATGTGATCACCGACTACGGCGTGAAAAACGATTCCTCCCTCTTGCAGACGACAGCCATACAAGCTGTCATCGACAAGGCTGCGCAACAGGGGGGTGGCGTGATCGTGATTCCCCGGGGAATCTTCCTCACGGGGGCTCTCTTCTTCAAACAGGGCACTCACCTGCATGTGACAGAGGGGGGCGTACTGAAAGGAATCGATGCCATTAAGTATTATCCGTTGGTGAAGACACGTATGGAAGGACAGACCCTGAACTACTTCGCTGCCCTCGTAAATGCCGATGGAATCGACGGATTTAGCATTTCGGGCAAAGGAACCATCAACGGAAACGGACTGCGTTTCTGGGAGGAGTTCTGGATCCGCAGGAAGTTCAACCGGAACTGTACGAACTTGGAAGCCTTGCGCCCACGGTTGGTGTATATCTCCCATTGTAAGAACGTGACGGTACAGGATGTTCATCTCATCAACAGCGCCTTCTGGACAAACCATCTGTATCAGTGTGAGAAAGTGCGGTATTTAGACTGTACCATCTTTGCTCCCCATGAGCCCCAGGATGCCAAGGCTCCCAGCAGTGATGCGCTCGACATCGATGTGTGCAGTGATGTGTTAGTGAATGGCTGTAACATCAGCGTGAACGACGATGCCGTGGTGCTGAAGGGAGGAAAGGGCACTTGGGCCGATAAGGATCCCGACAACGGTCCTAACAGCCGTGTGATCATACAGAACTGCCACTATGGCTTTGTGCACGGCTGTCTGACCTTAGGCAGTGAGTCGTTGCACGACAGGAATATCATCTTGCGGAACTGTCAGGTTGACAAGGCTACACGGGTGCTGTGGCTGAAGATGCGACCCGACACGCCGCAGCATTATGAGTATGTCACGGTGGAGAACCTACAGGGAAACTGCGGCAGCTTTCTCGTGATCCGCCCCTGGACACAGTTCTTCAAGCCTGAGCAACGCGATGACATGCCGATGTCGCAAGGTAACAACATCGTGATCCGAAATATCAATATGCAGTGTAAGAATTTCTTTGACGTGGGACTCTCGGAGAAATATGTCATGAACGATTTCACGTTCGAGAATATAAGGGTGACTGACGAGAAGAATGCCTTTAGTTCTTCTCTGATCAGTAATACAACGGTCAAGAATGTGGTGATCAACGGAAAAACATGGGGAAAATGAGGATGAGAAAGTGGACGATGGGGTTGGCACTGCTGTGGCTTGCAGCAGGACAACCGATACAAGCACAGGAATGGCCTGCAGCACGACCTGAGGCCAAGGCGGGAAGCCGCTGGTGGTGGTTGGGCTCTGCCGTGGATGAGAAGAACCTGTCGTGGAACATCCAGGAGTATGCCTCGCATGGCATCGGTGCCTTGGAGATCACTCCGCTCTATGGGGTGCAGGGAAACGGACAGAACAACATCCCATTCCTTTCCGACCGCTGGATGGAAAAGCTACGCTATTGCATGCAGGAAGGTCGGAAACAGGGCGTGGAGATCGATATGAACTGTGGCACGGGATGGCCCTTTGGCGGTCCGCAGGTGCCGATAGAGGAGGCTGCCTGTAAACTGGTGGTGGTGGATACGATTGTCAATGAGCGACAGTTGGCCGACCTCGATATCTCAGCACCCGAGAAGGAACGACCGTATAGCAGTCTGCAGGTAGTGATGGCATTCTCTGAGAATGTTCCCAAATACTCGGTGAGGAAACTCACCAAGGTCGCGAATGTCACTGAATCGGTGTTTGACGGACACCTGCGTCTGAGGAAGGTGGAAAAGGGCACATGGCGTATCATCGCCTTGTATGCCGGGCGCACCCGCCAGAAAGTGAAGCGGGCAGCACCCGGAGGTGAAGGATGGGTGGTCGATCATTTCGATTCCACCGCCGTGGCTCATTATCTGCAACGCTTCGAGGATGCCTTCGCAAGGACCAACACCCCCTATCCGCACACCTTCTTCAACGACAGCTATGAAGTGTATCATGCCGATTGGACTCCTACGCTGCTCAGAGAGTTCGAAAAGCGCAGGGGATATAAGTTAGAATACCGACTCAGACAGTTCCTCGATGGTGATCCGCAGGTGATGTCCGACTACCGGGAGACGCTCTCCGACCTCCTGATAGAGAACTTCACCAACCAATGGGTGGCATGGTGCCATCGCCACGGATGTAAGGTGCGCAATCAGGCACATGGCTCACCGGCCAACCTGATCGATGTCTATGCAGCCGTGGATATCCCTGAGATCGAAGGCTACGGACTCACCGATTTCGGTATCAAAGGACTGCGGACGGACCCAGGGATGACGAGGAAGAACTTCTCCGACCTCTCCATGCTGAAATATGCTCCTTCGGCAGCACATATCATGGGGAAACCCCTCACCAGCAGTGAGACGTTCACTTGGCTGACAGAACATTTCCGTACCTCACTCTCACAGATGAAGCCCGACATGGACCTGATGTTCTGCGCCGGAGTGAACCACATGTTCTTCCACGGCACTTGCTATTCACCGAAAGGCGATACGTGGCCTGGATGGAGATTCTACGCATCCATCGATATGTCACCCACAAACACCATCTGGCGCGATGCCCCCCATTTCCTGAAATATATCGAACGCTGTCAGAGCTTCCTGCAATGGGGACAGCCGGATAACGACTTCTTAGTGTATCTTCCCGTGAGGGATATGTGGACGAAAAACACGGGCACACGACTCATGCAGTTCGATATTCATGAGATGGACCGGAAGGCACCCGAATTCATCAAGGCCATCCTGACCATCGATAGCCTGGGTTTTGACTGTGACTATATCTCCGACCAGTATCTGCTCACCACATCCTTTGACGGCCGGATGCTCCGGACTGCAGCGGGCATTCCTTACAAAGGACTGGTGATTCCGGGTGACTGCATCATGCCAAAGGAGGTGAAGGCTCACATTGAAGAGCTGAGACAGAAAGGGGCGGCTATCATCTACGGACTGAACGGGGAAGAGATGGGCAAGGCCGCAAAGCCTGAGAATATGAAAAAAGAAATGGGACTGAAGTTGATCAGAAGGAAGAACGACAAGGGATATCATTATTTTATATCTAACCTAACGCCCGATGAAATCGATCAAAACGTGACGCTGACGGTGGATTTCGATGATGCGATGTGGTTCGATCCTATGACGGGTAACCGTTATGCGGTAGAGAAAGATCAGGGGAAGATCAGAGTGGCACTGCAATCAGGGGAGTCGAGAATCCTGCAGACGTTCACCAAGGCGGAGCCTGCCTGTGCCTCGGTGGATCTACAGCCGTGCCGTCCTGTCGGTATGCCTGTCACCCTCGACAAGGGGTGGTCGCTGACACTCGAAAGAAATGAACCCATGGGCATCTCTGAGGAACGAAGCTATCCCATCGGTCAGCTCAGGCCGTGGGAGCAGATAGACGATTTCTCGCGTAGCTATATCGGAACGGGAACGTATTCCTGTACATTTACTCTCGGTAAGAAGGACTTGAAAGCTTCCGACTGGTTCCAGATCGATCTGGGGGATGTGCGTGAGAGTGCCGTGGTGACCATCAACGGTCAGCAGATCGGCTGTGCATGGGCTGTACCTTATGTGCTCACCTTCCCGTCAACCGTCCTGAAGAAAGGAAAGAACGAGATACGTATCGCTGTGACGAACCTGGCTGCCAACCGCATCGCCCAACTTGATCGTGAGGGGGTGAAATGGAGAAAGTTCGAGGAGATTAACGTGGTGGATATTGACTACCACCATACCACCTACGACCGCTGGACTCCCATGCCTTCAGGACTGAACAGTTCTGTGCGACTCTATCCCGTCAGTAGGTAACTTCGTTGGCCTTTTCCCCTTACCCCCGATTACTAATATCTAAAACGACTGAATATGAAAAGATGGATGCTGTTAGCAAAGGTGCTGCTGGTGAGCGTCATCACATGGGCACAAGGGTATCAGTTGAGAACTGATATCTGTTATACAACCAAGACCGACAAATACGCTCAGGAGCGATTGAAACTTGATGTGTATTACCCGGAAGGCAAGAAAAACTGTCCCGTCATGGTGTGGTTCCATGGTGGCGGACTGGAAGCTGGCAATAAGGAGATTCCTGCGCAGCTGAAAGGAAAGGGGTATGTGGTGGTAGGTGCCAACTACCGACTGCTGCCGAAAGTGCATGTAAGGGAGACACTCGATGATGCTGCCGAGGCCGTGGCGTGGGTGTTCAAACATATCGCCGACTATGGTGGCGACACACGGAAGATTGTGGTGACGGGCCATTCTGCAGGCGGTTACCTGGCAATGATGCTTTGCCTGAACAAGTCTTGGCTCTCCCGCTATGGGGTGGATGCCGACGATGTGATGATGTATGTGCCGTTCAGCGGACAGGCGGTGACACATTATAACGTGAGGAAGATGCAAGGACTGTCACCCATGCAGGTCACCGTGGATGAGTTCGCACCCCTCTACTGGGTCCGCAAAGACTGTCCGCCACTGGTACTGATCTGTGGTGACCGCGATCAGGAACTGTATGGCCGTTATGACGAGAACCAGTATCTGGCGAGGATGATGAAACTGGTGGGACATCAGCATACCTATCTCTATGAAATAGGAGGGCACGACCATGGCGCGATGGTTTCTCCCTCTTTCCACATCCTGGAAAGTCATCTGCAGCAAGCGATGAAGGAATCCGAATAATGCATGATAAGCTGTTAAGCATACTTAAACAACAAGATAGGTTCTATGATAGTATTCATCGATACGGAGGTTAATCCGCAAACGAAGAAAGTAGCGGACTACGGAGCTGTAAGGGAGGATAATGCTATATTGCACACTCACTCCAAGACTAACTTCGATGCCTTTGTGTCAGGATGCGACACGGTATGTGGTCATAATATCATTCGGCATGACTTGAAGTACACGGCTTTGAGGGGTAATCCCACGATTGTTGATACGTTGTTTCTTTCACCTCTTTTGTTCCCTAAACGACCATATCACCATTTAGTAAAGGACGACAAGTTACAGGTGGACGAGCTGAATAATCCTGTCAACGATTCGATGAAGGCTCGCGACCTGCTGAATGATGAGATTGCGGCTTGGAATAAGTTGACTTCCGATAGGCAAGAAATATATTACCAACTGCTTCACCAAACGGTGGAGTTTGAAGGGTTCTTCAAACACATTAATTATGTCCCCTCTACACAGCAATCATTTCTTGGAAGGATATTGAACACACAACCGGACTGGCTAAAACTCATACCAAAAGAATTTGAAGGAAAGGTATGCAGCCATGCAGACTTCGGGATGCTTGTTAAGCAATATCCCATAGAACTGGCTTATTGCCTCGCTGTGATTGGTGCTGACGATGTCTTTTCCATCACACCAGCCTGGGTGATACACAACTATCCGCAGGTCGTCAACGTGATGGCCATGTTGTGTAATACGTCGTGTGGTAATTGCGAATATTGCCGTCAGAGGTTGGATGCCCATTATGGGCTGAAAGAGTTCTTTGGTTATGACGAGTTCCGCACGTTCGATGGCATTCCCATGCAGCAACAGGCCGTGGAGTCGGCCATCCGTGGCGAATCGCTGCTAACGATATTCCCTACAGGCGGAGGCAAATCATTGACCTTCCAGTTGCCGGCATTGATGACAGGACGGAATACTCATGGGCTGACAGTTGTTATCTCTCCCTTGCAGTCACTGATGAAAGACCAGGTGGACAATCTTGCAGCACGTGGCATCAGCGAGGCAGTGACCATCAACGGACTGCTTGACCCCATAGAGCGAGCCACAGCTATCCAACAGGTGGCCGACGGCTCGGCAAATTTGTTGTATATCGCCCCTGAGATGTTGCGCTCGAAAACCATCGAGCGTTTGCTCCTGGGCAGAAATGTGGTGCGCTTTGTGATTGATGAGGCTCACTGTTTCTCTGCCTGGGGACACGATTTCCGTGTGGACTATTTGTATATAGGTGATTTTATCCGGCAGTTACAGGAGAAGAAGCAACAGGATAAGCCTATAGCCGTCTCGTGTTTCACGGCAACTGCAAAGCAGAAGGTGATTAGCGACATCTGTGACTATTTCAGGACGAAATTGAATTTGGAGCTAAAAGTTTTTGCTGCCAATGCTGAGCGTAAGAACCTGCGTTATTCGGTTCTCCATGCCGATACAGCCGACGAGAAATACAACCTGCTGCGTTCGCTGATACTTGGTCATAACTGTCCGACGATTGTCTATGTTTCGCGCACCCGACGTACCAGTCAGTTGGCTGACCATCTGGTCAGCGACGGCATACGGGCATTGCCATTCAACGGCAAGATGGAAGCTGCAGAGAAAGTGAAAAATCAGAACTCTTTTATGAGTGGCGAAACTCAGGTTATCGTAGCCACCTCAGCCTTCGGTATGGGTGTTGACAAAAAAGATGTCGGACTGGTGGTTCACTATAACATCAGTGATTCCTTAGAGAACTATGTGCAGGAGGCTGGGCGCGCAGGACGTGATCCGCAGATGCAGGCGGAATGCTTCGTGCTCTATGCAGACAGCGATCTTGACAAACATTTCATTTTGCTCAACCAGACGAAGCTCAGTATCAGCGAAATTCAGCAGGTGTGGAAGGCCATCAAAGACCTGACGGCCAAGCGTGATAAAGTGAGTTGTTCGCCGTTGGATATTGCCCGTCAAGCCGGATGGGGCGACGAGGTTGTTGATATAGAAACACGCGTGAAGGCCGCTATTGCCGCTCTGGAGAATGCTGGATTCATACAGCGAGGAAGCAATTCACCACACGTCTTTGCTACGGGCATAGCGGTGAAGAACATGGATGAGGCTCGACGGAAATTAACCGTCTCGCCACTCTTTGATGAGCAATCGCGTGAAGAGGCTGCTCGCATCATTAAGTCGCTCATTAGTGCACGCGCTACGGCAGAAGGACGTGGAGCGGAGGCGGAAAGTCGT
Source organism: Prevotella sp. UBA3294 (assembly GCA_002361535.1). Taxonomy (GTDB): domain Bacteria; phylum Bacteroidota; class Bacteroidia; order Bacteroidales; family Bacteroidaceae; genus Prevotella. Next base: position 2,640 of record DETG01000024.1, on the reverse strand, counting down.
GTGGACTATCTGGCCGACATTCTTGGCATGAGGAAAGAGACCGTCATTAGGAATATTAACTTGATGCGACAGGACGGACTTCTGGCAGATAGCCGTGACATGCAGGCCTGGATTAGCAAGAGTACCTCTCTGCGTAATCTTGATATCATCCTGAAACTGGAACATTATCTTTTGCAGCGAATCGGGGGGCAGCAGCATAGAATAAGCTATAAGGAACTGAATGAAGAGGCGCAGAAAGCAGGCTTGACCTATTCGAGTGTCAAACGCCTGCGGATGCTGCTCCACTTCCTGTCACTAAAGGGCTATATCCACAAACAAGAACATAGCTCTACAGGCAGTGTGAGTGTGCGATTGCAAGCTACAGCGGAAGCGACAATGGCTCGCTTTGAAAATCGGATAAACATTTGCCGATTTATAGTTGAGACTTTAAGCACTAAGCGCGATAATGGTAAAGAGATGACACTCGTCAACTTCTCGGAAGTGGAACTGCTGCAACAATTCATCGCCAGCAAACAGGCATCAATGTTTGAAAATCAAAAAGACCAGAACCCCACGATTGCCGACATCGAAGAGGCCCTGCTCTATCTCACTAAGACGGAGCTGATGAAGATTGAAGGTGGCTTCATCGTCATCTACAATACCATGCAGATAGGTCGTTTGGCAGATCGCCGCACACGCTATGGCAAGGAACAATATCGGCTTTTGGATGAGTTCTACAAACAGCGCATCCGTCAGATTCATATCGTGGGTGAATATGCCAACCTGATGGTTCGCGACTACAATGCTGCCCTGCAATTTGTCAACGACTACTTCAAGATGGACTTCCGCCGTTTCATCAACCACTACTTCAAGGAGGAACGACGGACACAAATAGACCAGAACATCACACCTGCCAAATACAATCTTCTCTTTGGTGAACTCTCCAACCGTCAGCTTGAGATTATCGATGACAAGCAGTCGAAATACATCGTCGTGGCGGCTGGACCTGGAAGTGGCAAGACACGGGTGTTGGTGCATAAGTTGGCATCGCTGTTGCTGTTGGAGGACGTGAAACACGAACAGTTGCTGATGCTAACCTTCTCGCGTGCTGCAGCTACCGAATTCAAGAAACGCCTCATTGGCTTGGTAGGCTCGGCGGCTCATTATGTGGATATCAAGACTTTCCATTCATATAGTTTCGACCTCATAGGTAAGCAAGGCAGTCTGGAAGAATCGAAAGAAGTGGTAAAACGTGCGGCAGAGATGATTGAACGTGGGCAGGTGGAATTGTCGAAGATAGCTAAGAGCGTACTTGTCGTTGACGAAGCACAAGATATGGGGCCAGATGATTTCCGGCTGGTGCAAGCACTGATGCAACAGAACGAAGATATGCGGGTCATCGCTGTGGGCGATGATGATCAGAATATCTATGCCTTCCGCGGATCCGACTCTCGCTATATGCAGTCGCTCGCCAGCGAAGATAGTGCTAAACTGTATGAGATGACCGACAACTACCGCTCTGCACGTGCTGTCGTTAATTGTGCCAATCGTTTTGTACAACGCATCCCTAATCGTCTGAAACATACGCCTATCCAATCTGCCACAGGCATGGATGGAAAGGTCGTCACATTGAAATCGCTCATTGATACGGAGATATGCATTAAAGGCAGAACGGCTGTCCTGACACGAACTAACGAAGAGACCATGCAGGTGGCCTATGAGTTGGAACGTCGCGGGCTGCGCGCCACTATAGCCCAGTCGATGGGTGGTTTCCGTTTCGGAAATCTGGCAGAAGTAAGATACTTCCTCAAACAACTCGGGAATAAGGATGAAGCCGTCATTCCCACAGAAAGATGGCAAGAGGCTAAGAGGTGTACGCTCAAGACCTACGCCACGAGTACGTGTCTGAACATTATGAAGCACTTCTTTGCCGACTTTGAAGCAACTCACCGCTCTTACTATTATAGCGACCTGCGCGAATACATCTTTGAATCGAACATTGAGGATTTCATAGCCGCTGATGAACAGTCGGTGTTTGTAAGTACCATCCACAAGGCTAAGGGCCGTGAGTTTGATACGGTTTATTTGCTGTCGCCCGTTCCTGATGGTAGTGATGTAAACGATTTGCGAACCTATTATGTAGGATTGACTCGTGCCAAGCAGAATCTCTATCTTGTGACGAATCCGCCTGCCGAGTATGCTGCCATTTCGATAGCCTTGAACATGCATGATGTCATCCTTGATTTCTTCAAGGGCCGCAAGGAAATAATACTACGGCTCAGGAGCGGAGACAACCTGAAATATCAAGACGGCTATTTGCTCAATGAGCAAGGCATTAATATAGCAGTCCTATCAGCGGCAGGCAAGGATAAGCTGAAAGTGTGGACCGACAGAGGCTATGTCGTAACAAAGGCAATCGTCAGTTTTACGTTGGCATGGAGGCCTGTGAACTCTCAGATGGAATATGCCGTATGTCTGGCAAATCTTATATTAACAAAACAGGGAAGCATTAGCGTATAAAAGCTAATAAACGTTTTAAGAAAGACTATAAAATGAGAAGGAAGATATATGTGGCCAGCAGTTGGCGGAACGAGTTCTATCCGGAGGTGGTGGAGAAACTGAAGGAGGCGGGACATGAGGTGTACGACTTCCGGAATCCGC
>DETG01000118.1:29382-29526 GCA_002361535.1 Prevotella sp. UBA3294 | reverse complement strand
CGGCATCGAAATCCACTTCCAGCAGATCTTTAATGTCAACCTGGAGCAGGCGGGCAATCTCTACGAATTGCGCCATTGAGGGCTGTATTTTGTTAGTCTTCCAACGGGAAACGGTCATATCGGTGACACCCATCTGTTCGGCAA
>DETG01000118.1:23687-29259 GCA_002361535.1 Prevotella sp. UBA3294 | reverse complement strand
CATCTATTTTGATTTTAGCTATTTATATGTGCAAAGATAAACAAAATTTGTTAAACCGCCTAATCGGGTGTTGAATAATAACGATTTTTTAAGCACTTTTTGCCTTCTACGGAATACAGGATCTAATGCCTTAAAACACAGGATCTAATGCCTTAAAACACAGGAACTATTGTCTTAAAACACATGATTCAATGCCTCAAAACAGAGAAAGCCCAGTACAAAACAAATTGTTTTGTACTTCAAATAACGTTAGTTTAGGAAGTAAAAACCGTCTTTTTAGAGAACAAAACAAATTGTTTTGTTCCAAGAGTTCCGTTTTTCCGGGTGATAATAGGGCTTTTCTTTGTCCCAAAACGGCCTCAACGAACCTTTATCTTATAATGGCAATCTTGCACACCGTTCCTTTTTTCCCCTCGTTGGTGGCAGTATTCACCATATAGACTCCGCTGGCTACCCGTTTTCCTTTCATGTCTGTACCATCCCATGTGAAACTGCCGCCAGTGCTGCGCCCCTCTTTTACCAAGGTACCATTGGCGGTGAGAATCTTCACGTCGGCCTGATAGGTAAGACCGGTAATGGTGATAAGACCGGTATAATCCGGCCGTACAGGATTGGGATAGGCATACACCTGATCACTGGTCATCACCTCAGCTGTTTCAGTGGCATCACTCATGAAGGAGCACAGGCCTTTGTTGGTGCCGAAGAATACCTCACCTGTTTTGTCATTGACGGTGATACTCTCGATGTTATTGGAAAGAAGGTTACTGTTGGTTTCGGTGAAGTGATAGACCTGTGTGTTGTTGTCTTCGCTGATGAGATAGACCCCATCATTACCTGTTCCGAACCATTTGCGCCCAGCCCCATCGGTGGTCATACAGGTGATAAACAATCCGTTAAGCAGGTAGTCGGCAAGGTTCGTACCGTCGTTTCGTGGCACTTTCACTTGTGTGAATCCCAACGAGGGGTCGGCAATCTGCTCCTCTGTGAGCATCAAAGGTCCGATTTCGGTGCATAGCCAGATATTCCCGCTTTTATCCTCTCCGACATTCGGTACACGGTAGATGGTGAAGGTGGTACCGTCTTGGTTCTTGAAGTCGTTGAACTGTTTGGCGGTCTTGTTCACTGTATCGAAGCAGAAGAGGGCAGGATACGTACCGATGTCGTTGACAAACCAGAGTCTTCTCTTACTGTCGAAATAGCTTCTTGTGAGCATGTTATATCCTTTGCCAGACCCCGTGTTCATCATCTCCTCGTTGTTGTAGGTAACCCATTGGCGGTCGGCAGTGAACTCAATGACAGGGTTGATGGAGTTGCTGTTGACGAACCATAGGTTCCCGTCGGCATCGAACCATACGCCATCGGCTCTTACATAGTTCTGATTGGCGACGGTTTGCCCGTTGACAGTTCGGATAATGGTTGACTGGATCGTGCCTTCGCTGTTTCCGTGGGTGAAATTATTCACCATCTCCCCATTCAGGAACTCATAGATTCCCGTTCCTCCTGTACCGATGAAAAAATGGTTAGGATCTTTCGGATCGACGGCGATACTCGACACATCCTGGAAATTATTTCCGAAGGTGGGTTTGATGTCTTTTCCATAAACCGTCCAGTTACCTTCTTCATCGAGGATCTGTACATAACCTGTCCGGAAGAACTTATCGATGTACGACCATCCTCCTGGTACGCCATACAGTTTATTGTTGAACACTTTCATGGAGTAGAAGTAGTTCGAGGAGGGCCCGTCGGGATGGATTCCGCTGCGAATGATCGTCTGTTCGTTGTCATCGTTGAGGGTGTATGCCTGCAGATTCCCGTCGGCATCGTTCGACCAATAGCATTGGTTAGTATTGTCATAGACTACCACCGACGAAGTAGTGATCTTTTTTCCTTCTATAGCAAAGGGAAGATCCTTTTTCGCACCGTCATAAAGTGTCCAGTTGATCTTATCCAGGAGGTTGTCGTTGACGGAGCCTTGGAAGACCCTGTTTGAGCTTTTTACAGCAGCATAGATTGTATTGTTCACAAGGGTCATGTCATCAATGTTCTGTCCGATGTTGTACGTATCGGTGATTTCCCCTTTCTGCACATTCACCTTCACCAGTCCGAAGGAGGTGCACAGGTAGGCATACTGATCGAATACCTTCACGCGGTTGATGGTCTTATCGAGTGAGGTACTCTTGGAGTAATAGTCGGACAGGTTCTCGCAGTTCCCATCGTTGTCGATCAGGTCGATGTTATAGTTGCTATATACCACCATCAATCGTTTGGCTTTGGGGTTCCAGTTAATGAACGAGATATCAGCATCACTCAGTCCGTGCTTTTTTCCATAGGTCTGTACGCTCTCATCATGAACATTGTAGGAGAAGAGGTTTTTGGAGCTAAGCACGTAAATGATATTCCCAGCCGGTTCGATGTCGGTGATGACGGAATAGGCGGGATAGATATTCCATTGTCCGATGGTGGCCGCCTGTGCCAAGAGGGCAGTGAGGAAGAGCGCAGCTAACACGATCTTTTTCTTCATGATTGATGCTGTTTGATAAGGTGAACGAAATACATAAGCTTATATATAGTAAACAGAAAAACCTTCGGATTATTGCCTTGCAGCTGTTGCTTAATACCTTTGGCAGTGATCTTATATGAAAAATTAACCAAAGAGAGCATTTTCAGGCGTTCTAAGCGTTCGGTACAGCGAAGGAGTGTAGAATATCCACTCAGTTGCCGACGGAAGGTGTAGAGCGTTCTGAGGGCCTCTTCTGTTTTCTGCAGGAACAGTATATTGTTCTCATAGTTGTCTAAGAGAACGGGATTGTTGATGTGTTGGATGGTTACTCCGCTGTTTTGCAGTTCTTTTCCAAAGAGTACATCCTCGTAGCCATAGTATCGGAAGTTTTCATCAAAGGGATGTTGCAGCAGGATGTCACGATGAATCAGGAAGTTGGTAGTACGGAACTCTTGATGAGCCTTTGCCTGTCTGCTTTCGGCATTGTGCGCCTGTTCACAGTCTTTCTCATAGCGGTATCGCAGGTTATTACGCCATTGACGGGGATCTCCACCGATGGTGAGGCCGCCTACCACCACCTCTCCCCTACTCTTCTCGTAGTTTTGGATAAAGTGTGGATTGTCTAATGAAATATCTCCATCGATGAAGAGGAGCCAAGGGTATTGTGCCTGACGGGCAAGGAAATTCCGGATGGCAGCCCTTCCCACATTCTCCTGCCGTACGAGGTATCTCACATGTGGCCATGATTCAATGACTCGGTTTTCCTCGATCCATTGTTTTTCCGTAGAGCCATCATCGGCAACAATGATCTCATACTCCACCTTGTCGGCACACTGTTGTTGTAAGGAGCGTACCAGCTCTTTACAACTGCAGTTGTAGGTAGGCAGGAGGATAGAGATCTGTGTCTTATTCATGGGGTTGAGAAAGCAGGTAATCGGCTAATTGTCTGACAGCCCGTGCACGATGTGAAATCTGATTCTTGACGTCAAGGCCTAATTCTGCGAAGGTATGACTGTATCCGTCGGGTTCGAAGATGGGATCGTATCCGAAGCCTTCGCTTCCCCTTTTCTCATGGATGATCGTGCCATTCACTATACCTTCAAAGGATTGTGTTTCCTTTCCCTTTTCTCCTTCGTCTAAAATCAACGCGATCACAGTACGGAAGCGTGCCTTGCGGTTTTCTTCATTTTTGAGGTTTGCCAGGAGTTTTGCCATATTCGCTTCACTATCATGACCTTCCCCTCCTGCATAGCGGGCGGAATAGACACCCGGAGCACCATGCAGCGCTTCCACTTCCAGTCCTGTATCATCGGCAAAGCAGTTCAGATGATAATGGTCATAGACATATTGCGCCTTTTGCAGTGCGTTTCCTTCCAGAGTACCGGCAGTCTCGGGGATATCCACATCACAGCCGATATCGTTTAATGACAATACTTCTATCGTGTTACCCAGGATTTCACGGATCTCACTGAGCTTGTTCTTGTTGTTTGTTGCAAATACAATTTTCATCATTTTTCCACTTTTCTTTGCTTTTCAACTTTTCACTTTTACCTTAATGGCATCAAATCCTTCGCCAAACACACCGATGACAGCACTTTGCGAGACGAAAGCTTGCGGGTCGATCATCTTGATAATCCGGAAGATGGTGACACTCTCGTTCTTCTTGGCAAGGATACAAAGCACCTTCCGTTGCTGTCCTGTGTACCATCCATGACCGTCGAGAATCGTTACACCATGGTCCATCTTCGTTCCGATGGCATTCGCGATCTCCTGCCATTTATTGGAGAAGATCATAAACTGCACCGACTGTCGCTGACGGTTATAGATATAATCGAGCATGTAGTTCTCGATCACCATGGTACAGAATCCGAATACCACCATGTAAGCCCGTTCCAAGATCGTACCGAACTGCGGGATGAAGAAACAGCTGCCGATAATGATAAAATCGAGGAAGAGCAAGACGGTGCCTAAAGAGAAGTTATAATACTTATTTACAGAAGCTGCAATGATATCACTGCCGCCGGTGGATCCATTATTCAGGAAAACGATACCCAGTGAGGAGCCCGTCATCATACAGCCGATAATCAATGACATGAAGTTCTGGCCCTCACCCAGAATCTTCACCATATTACCTTGTTCATCTACAGGGGCTATCTCCTTCATCAGCCAAAGCAGGAAGGTAAGCATCAGGATGGCATAGATGGTCTTTAGCAGGAATTTCCATCCTAAGATTTTCAGTCCCATCACTAACAAAGCCGCATTGACCAAGAAATACGTGTAGGAGTTGGGAAAGCTCGTTGCATAATATACGATGGCGGCTATACCTGCCACGCCGCCTGTGACGATCTCATACGGCATCAGGAAGAATGTGAAACCGAATGAATACAGAATAAGGCCAAGGGTTATAAAGATATAATCCTTAGCCTCATTCCAAATGATTTGATGATCAACAGTCATTCATTATTTGATTACTATATTCACCATACGCTTAGGGACGATGATAACCTTTACTACTTGTTTGCCTTCAAGATACTTGGCCGCTTTCTCATCGGCAAGGACTGCCTGCTGGATGGTGTTGTTGTCGGCATCGGCGGCAAATGACATCTCGAAGCGGGTCTTGCCATTGAAGGCCACACCTAATTTTATGGTGTTCTCTACCAGATACGCTTCGTTCCAGGTGGGCCATGAAGCATCGCATACAGAGCCTTGCCCGCCAAGCTGTTCCCACAACTCCTCAGCGATATGCGGAGCAAAGGGGGCGATCAGCACCACGAGTGTTTTCATCAGCTCCTTGTTTTTGCTCTTTTGCTGTGAGAGTTCATTCACACAGATCATGAAGGCTGAGATGCTGGTGTTGTATGAGAACTGTGGGATATCCTGCGAAATCTTCTTGATGAGCTTATGTACGCTCTTCAGTTCCTCAGGGGTTGCTGTTTGTGCCGTGCCAGAATCAACACAAGCAGCGGAGCAGAGGTTCCAGAACTTTTTCAGGAAACGGTGACAGCCGTCGATTCCGTTCGTGTCCCAAGGTTTCGACTGTTCCACCGGACCGAGGAACATCTCGTACAGACG
>DETG01000118.1:0-23605 GCA_002361535.1 Prevotella sp. UBA3294 | reverse complement strand
TTGAACATCGACTTCGACATCTTCTCGATAGCCCAGCCGCAGACATACTTCCCGTCTTCAAGAACGAATTCGGCATCGTGGTACTCAGGGCGCCATGCCTTGAAAGCCTCTATATCGAGCAAGTCATTGGAGACGATGTTCACATCCACATGGATAGGAGTGACGTCATCGTAGTTCTTCTTTAGGTTGAGACTCACAAACACAGGATGCCCCTTTGTCTTGCTGGCGGTGTTGTCGCGATATACGAAGTTAGAACGCCCCTGAATCATTCCTTGGTTCACCAGTTTCTGGAACGGCTCTTCCTTGCAGCTATAGCCATAGTCGTAAAGGAATTTATTCCAGAAGCGGGAATAGATCAGGTGACCCGTAGCATGCTCGGTACCGCCCACATAGAGATCGACGTTCTGCCAGTATGCATCCACATCTTTGTCAACCAATGCCTTATCGTTATGGGGATCCATATAGCGTAGATAGTAAGCCGAAGAACCGGCAAAGCCGGGCATGGTGTTTAACTCTAAGGGGAACACTGTTTTGTTGTCGATAGTAGCACAATCGACAACGGAACAGGTTTGGGTATTCCATGCCCATCGGGTGGCATGGCCGAGAGGAGGCTGCCCGTCTTCCGTCGGCTTATACTGACTCACCTCAGGCAATTCCAGTGGCAGACAGTCCTCGGGGATCATATAAGGCATACCGTCTTTGTAATAGACGGGGAATGGCTCGCCCCAATAGCGCTGACGGGAGAAGATAGCATCACGCAGACGGTAGTTTACCTTGACACGTCCCAACTTTTTTTCCGTGACATACTCCTTGGTCTTCTGAATGGCTTCCTTTACGGTAAGACCATTGAGGGAGAACTCACCGTTGGAACTGTTCATGACGATACCTTCCTTGGCATCGAAACTTTCTTCACTGATATCTGCTCCTTCGATCAATGGGATGATGGGCAGGTTGAAATGTTTGGCAAAGGCATAGTCACGACTATCATGGGCAGGTACGGCCATGATGGCTCCTGTACCATATCCTGCCAAGACATATTCGGCAATCCAGATAGGAATCTTCTCATTGGTTAATGGGTTGATGGCATACGAGCCAGAGAAGACTCCCGTCACCTTATGATCCATCTGACGCTCACGCTCCGTTCGCTTCTTCACATAGGTGAGATACTCTTCCACGGCTGCTTTCTGCTCGGCGGTTGTGAGCTGCTGCACCAGTTCACTCTCGGGAGCCAAGACCATAAAGGTAACACCGAAGATGGTATCGGCACGAGTAGTGAAGATAGTGAATTCGATATCGGAATCAGCGACACGGAACTGCATCTCTGTTCCTTCTGAACGACCAATCCAGTTGCGCTGTGTCTCTTTCAAAGAGTCGGTCCAGTCGATGGTATCCAAACCGTCTAACAGTCGCTGAGCATAGGCAGAGACACGGAGGCACCACTGGCGCATCTTCTTCTGAACAACAGGGAATCCGCCACGCACACTCACGCCGTCAACTACCTCATCATTGGCCAAAACTGTACCTAAGCCAGCGCACCAGTTCACCATTGTCTCACCCAAGTAGGCGATACGATAGTTCATCAGTACCTCCTGCTGTTTCTTCTCATTCCAGGCGTTCCATTCATCAGCGGTGAAAGACAGTTCTTCGCTTTGGGACACGCCGTAAGAATCAAGTCCTTCAGTTCCATACTGCTCAAGATAGGCGATTAACTCATGAATAGGACGGGCCTTGGCATCTCCTCCCTTATCGGGGGAGGTTGGGAGTGGACTTCCATAGAAGGAGTTGAACATCTTCTGGAATGCCCATTGTGTCCAGTGGTAATAGCCAGGCTCACAGGTGCGTACCTCACGTTCCCAGTCGAAGCAGAAACCAATCTTGTCTAACTGTTCACGGTAGCGTTTGATGTTTGCCTCTGTGGTGATGGCGGGGTGCTGTCCGGTCTGAATAGCATATTGTTCAGCGGGAAGACCGTAGGCATCATATCCCATAGGGTTGAGTACGTTAAAGCCCTGCTGACGCTTGAAGCGGGCATAGATATCACTGGCGATATATCCTAAAGGATGTCCCACATGTAATCCTGCCCCACTGGGATAAGGAAACATGTTGAGCACGTAAAATTTCTTCTTGTCTTTGTCTTCGGTCACACGATAGGTTTTCTGATCAATCCATCGTTGCTGCCATTTCTTCTCAATGTCTCTGAAATTGTATTCCATTATTGTAGCGTTATAATAATTTTCGTCTAAAAAGAGTGGATGCAAAGTTACGACATTTAATTGAATTTCAAGAATGAAACATGAAAAAAGTGGGATTGATGACTATTTTCCTCCCCATTGTATCTTCAGATGATGCAACATCAGTGCACTTGACCCGGATGATCCTGTATGTTGTAAGCCGAAACCAAAGACAGAAGGTGTTGTAATCCTGGCAGAAAGACTGACTTCCTTAGCAAGGTTGCTGAGACGTTGGGGCGAGGTGGTGGAAACATGGGCATGCAGGAACCCTTCGTTGTCTGTCCACACCTGAATGTCACAATGGGTGAGGAAGCAGGTGGTGGAGATCGGTTCTGTGATTGCTGCAGACTTTCCGTTTTCGTATTTCATCAGCATCATATCCACGGCATTGGCGTATTTAGTGGTGCGGATGATGCGAAGACCATAGCCACTGAGGGTGTGGGTATCGTAGTGAATCATGATGTCAAAATACTGTCCTGTAGGGGATGCGAAACCTTGTCCTGCCCGTTTGGAGGGATCTAACAGTAAGTGTACACTCATGGTAGTAGGATGATCAGGAAGATTTTGTGCTGTGGGTGTATAGAGCATTCGTGCTCCCCGTGCCTGATGCATCATGCCGTAGCCTTTAGCTCCATCTTCTCCCTTTCCATATCGCCAGTTTTCTTCAGAGAGTTTGAAGGGGTGCGCTTCTGTATCCAAGGGTTTGTATCCATCGAGGGTCCAGTATCCTTCTTTGATATGGGGTTGCGGGAATGAGGGGAAGTTATGGAAATCGGTTTCAAAGACAGTGCTATTGGGAATGTCGTGGGGAAGAACAAGTATGGGAGCTGTAGTACAGTTCTCATAGTCTGACTGCTGTATATCGTATGGTGAGTGGAACAGTTTCTCCGGAATGGGTGTGCTACGGATATGTTTCGGGGAGATTACGGCCATGAGGTAGTGGTTAGCATCACCAGGCTGCAGCAGGTAGTTTCGTTCCGGCTGGTCACCTCTTGAGATGGATACGGCTACCGGGTGTGACCCTTTGGCATCATCGCATCGGTACCAGGTAATGACCGACTGATCAGCCCGTGTACCCAAATCGAGGGAATAGTCTAAGGTCAGCATCCCCTTTCCGTTGTTTTTGATCACTGGATCTTGCGTGAATAATGGTGCGGGGAGCACATGGGGTGCTGTTTGAATGGCATATCCTGCAGAGAGCCCGTCATCGGTATCGGTGGAGATATAGACGGTACGGGTGGTATCACTTTTGTTGATACTGATGAACTGGCGGCTATTGGGAGTAGGAGCATCTGAGAATTGGGCTACATCTGGTTGGGAGAGATGCCAATGGAGGTCGGATACCTTGGCTGGATAACCGCAGAATCGTTTGGCAATGGTTTGTAGGTTGGCTGTCTCTCCCCTCTCCTCTACCCTATCGGTAGTGGATTCAATGGTTAGGAAAATGGGAAGCTGATGCAGTGTTTTGCCTGTTTCCTGCTCAATCTTACTTATTTCCTCTCGAATGTGCATGGGATCCCAGCCATCATCACCTCCTAACAGATTGTATGTGTTGTAGATCACTTTACCCTGATGAGTGATTTTATAGGCATCCAAGAGTGGTTTCTCATCTATGCAGACTGTTGTTCCCGGCTGATTGCTTTGCAGGATGACAGGTTTTCCGTTCTGTGTGATATGGGCCTGATAACATCGCAGATTGGGTGTCGGGTTAGGCTTCCAAGCCAATGTGGTGCCCTCGGGGGTATGATAACGGCAGTCGATGATGCTGATAGGTCCTCTTGACTTGATAAGATATTGGGTGGAACGATGGGAGTTGACATCTGATGAGCGGGTGTAGAAATCACAATCGAGCAGTACTGCTCCTGTTTCCCCGGTATGACCAAATGGCATGCTTCCATAGAAATCGAAGTCACACGACAGATAAACGCCTGTAGGACACATGGCATCATCGGTGCTTTCAAAGTGGCACCGTTCGAAGAATGTACGCTTGCCTCCGTTCAGCGGACAGGTATTCAACCTGCTCACAAACCGACAGTGACGGGCTTCCAAACGGTCACCATCGGCAAAGGCTAACTGTGCCTGGGTGATCGATTCCATCCGTTTCTTCCTGTTCAATTCGGGTTTCAGCGGAAACACCAAGTCGATGTTACAGTAGTTGCCCAACGTCAGGTTGTTCAGTGAGATGCCGTTGCCATGGAAATAGAACATGGTGAAATTTCCGTAGGCACCCTGTTGCTGACCGCGGTTGGAGGCAAGAACCACATTCTCGGGATTCGGGGTGAGACCTGTCAGGGTGAGATAAGGGCAGTTGATGTGCATGCCGATGGGAGATCCTCCTCCCTCCCCTACTCTTATCTTCGGATCATCGGGGTCATCCACCCAATAGACATAGGGTGCTATATACACCTTCATGCGGTCTTGGTCTGAGGTGCCAGGCACTAAATGCTTCATGGCCTCTGTGAAGGAGTTGAAGACGTAGGGTGACCTCGCAGCCTCCTCATCACTTAGATTTCCGTTGATGAGGATACTCTTCTCGCTTAGCGGTATTGTTTGTTTGTGGTAAATGAAGCATTTACTCTTTAAGAAAATGGCATTTGCAGGATCGATGGATGTTTGTTTCTTTGCCATACTGCCTACTAAACACAGCAGAAAAATGGAGAGGAGAAAGTTTCTTTTCATGATCAGCTTTTATTAGTTTTTGCAAAAATACAAAAAAAGGAATTACATTGGAAAAATATAAGACGTTTTTTTGGCTTTCTCACTGAAATCTGCTAATTTTGCAATCCTAATTGATATTCAAATGGCGAAGAAAGAGAAGGAACTCACCCCCATGATGAAGCAGTTCTTCGACTTGAAGGCGAAACATCCCGAGGCATTGCTGCTGTTCAGATGCGGAGACTTCTATGAGACCTACTGCGATGATGCCGTGGAGGCAGCAGGAATCTTAGGCATCACACTCACCCACCGTAACAATGGGGCAGGTGTGAAAGGAGATGAGATGGCGGGATTTCCGCACCATGCCCTTGATACCTATCTGCCCAAACTGATCAGGGCGGGGAAGCGCGTGGCAATATGCGACCAGTTAGAAGATCCCAAGCTTACTAAGAAACTGGTGAAGAGAGGTATTACTGAGCTGGTGACGCCGGGTGTGGCCATGACAGATAATGTGCTGAACTACAAGGAGAATAACTTCTTGGCAGCGGTACATTTTGGAAAAGCTGCCTGTGGTGTGGCTTTTTTGGATATCTCTACGGGTGAGTTCCTGACGAGTGAGGGTACCTACGATTATGTGGAGAAGCTTTTGGGAAATTTCCAACCAAAAGAGGTGCTTTTCGAACGGAACAGGAAGGGTGACTTTGAACGTTATTTCGGTACGAAATATTTTACCTTTGAGTTGGACGACTGGGTGTTCACGGATCAGACGGCCAAGCAAAAGCTTTTGAAGCATTTTGACGTGAAAAACCTAAAGGGGTTCGGTGTGGATCATCTCCATAGCGGTATCATTGCCAGTGGAGCCATCCTTCAATATTTGGAGGCAACACTGCATACGAATATCAGCCATATCACAACCTTGTCACGCATCGAAGAGGAACGGTATGTACGGTTGGATAAGTTCACCGTGCGTTCGTTAGAGCTTGTCTATCCAATGCAGGAAGATGGGAAATCATTGTTGGATGTGATCGACAGGACTGTATGTCCTATGGGAGCTCGTATGTTGAAACGCTGGATGGTATTCCCGCTGAAAGATGTAGGGCGCATCAACAAACGTTTGGATGTAGTGGAGTATTTTTTCCGCGAACCAGTTTTCAAGGAACTGGTGGATGAGCAGTTCAGGAGAATTGGTGACCTGGAGCGTATCATCTCGAAGGTGGCTGTAGGAAGGGTCTCACCACGGGAAGTGGTGGCCTTGAACGTAGCTCTGAAAGCCTTGAAGCCCGTGAAGGATGCCTGTATCTTGGCGGAGAACCAAGAACTGAATAGGATAGGGGAGAGCATGCAGTTGTGTGCTGCCCTGGTTAGTCGTATTGAGAAGGAGATTCAAGACGAGCCACCCCAGTTGGTCAATAAAGGAGGAGTGATTAAAAAAGGTGTAAGCGAGGAATTGGATGAACTGCGCCAAATCGCTTACAGCGGAAAGGATTACTTATTGAAGATCCAGGAACGGGAGACGGAGGCCACGGGAATTGCCTCTCTGAAGATCGGCTACAATAATGTGTTCGGCTACTATTTAGAGGTGAGGAACACGTATAAGGATAAGGTTCCGGCAGAATGGATTCGTAAGCAGACATTGGCACAGGCTGAGCGGTATATCACACAGGAATTGAAGGAATACGAAGAGAAAATCTTAGGTGCTGAGGATAAAATCCTGTCGTTGGAGACACGTTTATTCAACGAGCTGGTGGTGGCTATGCAGGAGTTTATTCCTGCTATTCAAGCCAATGCAAATCTGGTGGCACAGCTCGACTGTTTACTGAGTTTTGCCAAGACGGCAAGCGAGAACGGATATATCCGTCCTATGATAGACGATACGGAGGTGATCGATATCAAACAGGGACGGCATCCGGTGATCGAAACGGAACTGCCCCTTGGAGAGCGTTATGTGCCCAATGACATCTATCTCGATACGCAGAAACAGCAGATCATGATCATCACGGGTCCGAATATGGCGGGAAAATCGGCCTTGTTACGACAAACGGCCTTGATTGTGCTACTGGCTCAGATTGGTTGTTTTGTACCGGCAGAGAGTGCGCAAATAGGCTTGGTGGATAAGATCTTCACCCGTGTGGGTGCATCGGATAACATCTCATTGGGTGAATCTACGTTTATGGTGGAGATGACCGAAGCGGCGAATATCCTGAACAATGTCACACCGAAATCCTTGGTGCTCTTCGATGAGTTGGGTCGCGGCACATCCACCTACGATGGTATCAGTATTGCCTGGGCCATTGTGGAATATCTGCATGAGCATCCCAAAGCGCAGGCTCGTACGCTCTTTGCCACGCACTATCATGAACTGAACGAGATGGAGAAAAACTTCTCGCGCATCAAGAACTATAATGTTTCAGTGAAGGAGGTAGATAACAAGGTGATCTTCCTTCGTAAACTTGCACGTGGTGGCTCTGAACACTCTTTCGGTATCCATGTAGCACAGATCGCGGGAATGCCGAAGAGTATCGTGAAGAGGGCCAACACCATCCTGAAACAATTGGAGACAGACAACAGTGGGGTAGGGAGTGTTGGAAAACCATCGGCAGAAACACTCAACCAGAGTCGCGATGGCATGCAGCTGAGTTTCTTCCAGTTAGACGACCCTGTACTTTCACAGATTCGCGATGAGATTCTGAACCTTGATATCAATAACCTGACGCCCGTAGAGGCGCTCAACAAGCTGAATGATATTAAAAAGATAGTGAGAGGAAAATAACCTCTCACTATTTTTCTCATTAGTTACTCACTTATTTCTCACTTTTCCGGTAGGCTCTCATCATGCACCATATACCGATGATGATAAACGGTACGGAAAGCAGTTGTCCCATGTTGAAAAGCATTCCTTCTTCGAAAGCTTCCTGTACGTCTTTGGTGTATTCGATGAAGAAGCGGAAGGTGAAGATAAACGTCAGACAGAGTCCGAAAAAGAAGCCTGTGCCCACCTTCTGCGGCTGCTTTCGATAAAGTCTCCACATGATGAAGAACAGAATAGCATAGGCGATGGCCTCGTAGAGTTGTCCTGGATGCCGTGGAATCATATCCACTCGCTCGAAGATGAAGGCCCAGGGCACATCGGTGGGTTTACCGATGATCTCGGAGTTCATCAGGTTTCCTAAGCGGATGAAGCAGGCAGTGGTGCCAGTGGCGATGGCGATGTTGTCGAGAACGGTCCATACCTTTAGTTTTGACCAGCGTACATAAAGGATGAGGGCGATGATCAGACCTAATGTGCCTCCATGACTGGCCAGTCCTTCATATCCCGTGAATTTCCAGCTGCCATCGGCCATGAAGTGAATGGGCAGCAGCATCTCCACGATATGTTTGCCACTGCTCAGGAAATAGTCGGGCTGGTAGAACAGACAGTGTCCTAAGCGTGCTCCGATGAGGATGCCTAAGAAACAATAGATGAAGAGGGGATCGAACACGTTCTCTTCCTCTTTCTTACCCTTGGCATTCGTGATGGTGCGCACCGCAATCTTCTGCTCATAGAACAGTTTTCGTACGATGAAATATGCCAGTCCTAATCCAATCAGCCAGCAGAGGGAATACCAACGGAAGGGACCGAATGTCAGTGAGGGGTTCCAGTGGATAAATAGTTCACAGTTCATAGTTCATCATTCATGGTTAGACATTGAAGCGGAAGTGCATGATATCGCCGTCCTGCACCACGTAATCCTTGCCCTCGATACCCATCTTGCCGGCTTCGCGAACAGCGGCTTCTGAGCCATACTGGATATAATCATCGTACTTGATGACCTCAGCTCGGATAAAACCCTTTTCAAAGTCGGTATGGATCACACCGGCACACTGGGGAGCCTTCCAGCCTTTGTGATAGGTCCAGGCTTTCACCTCCATCTCGCCAGCGGTGATGAAGGTTTCGAGGTTCAGCAGGGAATAGGCCTTCTTGATGAGGCGGTTCACACCACTCTCCTCTAAGCCCAACTCTTCAAGGAACAGCTGCTTGTCTTCGTAGCTCTCCAACTCTGCAATATCTTCCTCGGTCTTAGCAGCAATCACCATCGATTCTGCTCCTTCCTCTTTGGCAAGAGCCTCAATTTGACGGGTAAAATCGTTTCCGTCCTTGGCTTCTGCCTCACTCACATTACATACATAGAGCACGGGTTTGGCAGTGAGAAGGAATAAGTTGCGGGCAGCATCCTGCTCATCCTTTGTCTCAAACTCCACCACACGGGCATTCTTTCCTTGTTCCAGCACCTCTTTATAGGCTTTCAATACGGTGGCTTCCACTTTGGCATCTTTGTTACCGGCAGCAGCGGCTTTCTCGGTCTTGGCCAACCGACTTTCGATCGTCTCTAAATCTTTTAATTGAAGTTCTGTATCGATGATCTCCTTGTCTCGGATAGGATTGATGGTACCATCAACATGGGTGATATTATCATCTTCGAAGCAGCGTAGCACGTGAATGATGGCATCCGTCTCACGGATGTTCCCAAGGAATTTGTTTCCTAATCCTTCTCCTTTTGAAGCACCCTTTACCAATCCGGCAATATCTACAATCTCACAGGTTGCAGGCACAATACGACCAGGATGTACCAGCTCGGCGAGTTTCGTCAGTCTTTCATCAGGAACGGTAATGACGCCCACGTTTGGTTCAATCGTACAAAAAGGAAAATTAGCTGCCTGTGCCTTGGCACTGCTCAGACAGTTGAAAAGTGTGGACTTACCCACATTCGGAAGTCCTACAATACCACATTTTAATGCCATTATCTATATTCGTTTATATAATCTGTGTGCAAAATTACTACATTTCTTTGAATTAATGGTGATGATAGAGTGAAAAAACGTTGGATTTCATACTAATGCTTCTTCAAGGGGAATGTTTTGCCGTAGGTGAACATCCGCCATATCCATTCGAGAGGTCCGAACTGGAACAGCTTCAGCCATAGGGCACTGAAACAAATCTGGAAGAGGAAAACGATGATGGCAAGCACCTCGGTAGGCCACAAGCCGATATCTGCTCCCATGCCCATTCCGATACCATAGAACAGTAATATACCGCAGACCGATTGTGAGAGATAGTTGGTGAGCGCCATACGACCAGGGTAGGCCAGTGCAGTCCACAGTCGGCCGTGTGGGAAGCATCGGTAGAGTAGGGCGAGGCCGGTGATATACATCAGACCTGTTGGATAGACGCTGATGACATAGAGCACACTGTAAACGATATTGTCACAATGGTAGTCGCCGGTGTGGATAAAGGCATAGAGAAACAGGATATCACCGCTCCATAGAAGCATCATGTGTAGCAGTCCAATGACTGCCAGCACTGTCATGCGACGGTAAAAGATGCGCATGCCGTTGGCACTGCGCTGTGTTGCATTTTCCAAAATGATGGAGAAGCCAATGCCGAAAAGGACAGAAAAAATAAGGTAGAACTTGCCGTCTATGAGCATGCTGAGTAGCCATTGCACCCATGATCGGTTACTGCAGTGTCCATTGCCTGCTGCACATTCTCACTTTGGAATGTCCATAGAGAGAACTCCGGGAAGTTGGCCAGTATGATGCCCAGCAGCGCAAAGCCTCGCAATGCATCGAGAATGACGATACGCTGTCTGACTGGTGCTCCAGTGTTTTCATTTTTCATCTTTGAAATGCCTTTTTTGTCAATGCAAAAATACGAAAAAACTTGCAGACGTAAAAATATGTTGATTATTATATTGCTGTTTTCTAATTTTTTTGTATCTTTGCAGTTGGATGGAAAGTGTTCAGCGGAACGGTCTGTCTCTATTTTTGTGGTTAAAATTAGCGTTTGCTATTTATTCATAACGTTCCTGAAACTTGCCGGTAGAAAGAACGAGTTATCATAGAATAAAGAGTGAACGTCCATTATAATCGTGGACGTAACTTATCTGTGATAACGGGTTTCCGGCAAGTACCTAGGGACGTGGATATAGCTATTGTCCACGTTTTTTGGTGCCTGCCGGTTTCTTTTCCTTGAGTATTCTGCATTCGCTCACTATTATTTTTTTATGAAAACCAAGGAATTATTGAAAGGAAACGATTTGTATTGTTTTCTGAAGAGAAGTTATTTTAAATGGCGTACCTATTTGGTGCCGGACCGTTTATATGCGGTTGTAACGTACTGGATTAAGTATCGAAAGTATCTCAACGTGAAAAATCCGAGAACTTTCGATGAGAAATTATGGTGGTTAAAGTTCAATTATCATCACCCCTTGCAGATTCAATGCGCCGACAAATGGCGAGTACGAGAGTATGTGAAAGAGTGCGGATTGGAACATATCCTAATAGAGGTCTTTGGACATTATAGTTCTGTTGCTGAGATAGACTTGGATAAGATAAAAGCAGAAGAGTTCTTTCTCAAATGTAATCACTTGTCCGGGGGCAACATGATCATTCGAAAAGGATCTACAAACATGAAAAAAGTGCAACGCCAGTTTGATCATTGGCTTAAGGATAACGCTTATTATTTTGGCTTAGAATGGCCTTATAAGGACATGAAACCATGTCTGATAGCAGAGCGTGTACTCCAAACGGATGAACCTTTCGGAC
This sequence comes from Prevotella sp. UBA3294, assembly GCA_002361535.1. GTDB lineage: Bacteria > Bacteroidota > Bacteroidia > Bacteroidales > Bacteroidaceae > Prevotella. The sequence continues at coordinate 12,137 of DETG01000118.1, read as the reverse complement.
TGCTTGATTATAAATTCTTTTGTTTTGAAGGGGAGCCAAAGCTGCTTTCATTAGATATTGGAGTATGTAATACTGACGGCACTCATGCAGAGGAATACTATCGTAATTTCTATGATATGAATTTTCACCCACTTGAATTAAAAGAAACACGTGAACACTATATGGTCGAAAAGATTCAAAAACCAAGGAATTTTGAACTGATGATCGATTATGCAAGGCGGTTGTCTTCGCCATTCCCCCATTGCCGCGTGGATCTTTATAACATCAAAGGCACCATTTACTTTGGTGAAATAACGTTTTATCATGGTTCGGGGTGTAATGATTTTCAACCCCAAGAGGCGGACTTAATGCTTGGCAGTTGGATAGACATCAGAAAATATTCAAATGAGTATATTGAGTATTCATCATTATTACCAGGAGAAGTAGTACGGGAGAGTCTGAACTGTCGCTAATACTATTATTTTAGGATAATTGTGTAAACTGCGGTAATGCCGCAGTTTACATGTAGATGGGTTAATGGGCCTCAAGCCAATTGGTGCCGAAACCACAGTCGGCAATGAGAGGGACCTTCAATTGGTAGGCCTGTTGCATTTCTTCGAGTACGATGGCTTCTACACGTTCTTTTTCTTCAGGATAGACCGAGAAGTTGAGTTCGTCATGTACCTGTAGGATCATCTTAGAGCGAATGCCCTCTTTCTTGAAACGATTGTATATATGGATCATGGCCACTTTGATGATATCGGCTGCACTGCCCTGTATCGGTGCATTGATAGCATTGCGTTCAGCGAAATTGCGTACAGTCGCATTGTGTGAGTTGATATCAGGCAGGTACCTACGACGATGGAAAATCGTTTCTGCATACCCTTTCTCTCGTGCTATCTTCTTGGATTCCTCCATATATTCGTGCACTTGTGGGAATGTCTCGAAGAAGCCGTCTATCAGCTGTTTTGATTCGTCTCTTGAGATATCTAATCGTTCGGCTAAACCAAATACTGTGATGCCATAGATGATGCCGAAGTTGGCGCGTTTCGACTTAGTGCGTTCATCGCGGCTTACTTCGCTGATGTCCTTTTTATAAATGGTGGCAGCAGTGGCAGCGTGAAGATCTTTACCTTCGCGGAACACTTCTATCATGTTTTCATCCCCAGAAAGGTGAGCCATCACGCGGAGTTCAATCTGTGAATAATCTGCTGAAAAAAACAGACAACCAGGCTCTGGTATAAAAGCCTTGCGGATTTCTTTCCCGTCCTCACCACGGATCGGTATGTTCTGGAGATTTGGATCCGATGAGGAGAGTCGTCCCGTTGCTGTTATCGTTTGATTGAATGAGGTATGGATATGTCCTGTTTGCGGATTGATCAATTTCGGCAGGGCATCGATATAGGTACCGATAAGTTTCTTTAACCCTCTGTGTTCCAGTATGTCAGCAATGATTTCGTGTTTGTTCTTTAATTGTTGAAGAACTTCCTCGGAAGTGACGTATTGTCCTGTCTTGGTTTTCTTGGCTTTCTCCACAATTTTCATTTTGTCGAACAAGATTTCACCTACCTGTTTGGGGGAGGCAATATTGAATTTCTCGCCAGCAAGTTCGTAAATCCGGTTTTCCAACTCTTGCATTCTATTGGTAAAAATTCTTGATGTTTCATTCAGTGATTCCGTATCAATGCAAACACCGTTCATTTCCATTTCAGCCAATACAGGTACCAATGGCATCTCAATTTCATAGAACAAATGCTCCACACCCGCTTCTTTCAGTTTTGGCTCCAACACATTTTTTAGTTTCAATGTGATGTCAGCATCCTCGCAAGCATACTCATATATATCGGTAGGGGAGAGATCACGCATGGATTTCTGGTTCTTTCCCTTCGGACCGATCAGTTCATCGATGTGGATGGTATGATATCCCAATAGAGTTTCTGCCATGTAGTCCATATTGTGTCGGAGTTCGGGCTGGATCAGATAATGGGCGATCATTGTATCCCACATGTTTCCTCTGAGTGTCACACCATAATGATGAAGAACTTCTAAGTCGTACTTGATATTTTGTCCGATCTTCAAAATATTTTCATTTTCATAGATCGGTTTGAAAATGTCGACAATTTTTTGTGCTTCTTCTCGATCGCTGGGAATTGCTACGTAGAAAGCCTCATTTTCTTTCACTGCGAAGCTCAGTCCTACCAATTCTGCCTCCATGGCATTTGTTGAAGTGGTTTCTGTGTCTAAAGTGAGAGTTTCATTTGTCATAAAAAAGTCACATAATTTCCTCGCATCCTCTTCATTATCAATTAGTTTGTAATTTACGTTAACGTTTTTTATGGAAAATCCAGCCACTTTTTGCTCCTTACCTTCCCCCTCCTCAGCAAAAAAGCCAAATAAATCGGGTTGCGATTCTGTGGTTTTTGATATTTTTTGTGATTTATTAAGGAATTTGTCAATTAGTGTTCTAAACTCCAGTTCAGCAAAGATTTTCCTCAGAGCATCCTCGTTTGGGGCTGTCACCTTGAGAGCATCCATGTCAAGTTCGATGGGAACATCTCTTCGGATGGTTGCCAAGAACTTCGACATCTTGATATCCTCAACTGCTGCTTCTACTTTCTCTCGAAGTTTGCCTTTGATCTGACTGGTGTTTGTCAGAAGGTTCTCTACATTGCCGAACTCATTGATAAGCTTCACAGCTGTTTTCTCTCCCACACCAGGACATCCTGGGAAATTGTCTGCAGTGTCTCCCATCAGTGCTAACAGGTCGATCACTTGAAGAGGGGAGGAGATGCCATATTTCTTGCAGATACCCTCCTCATCCAGCACTTCATATCCACCACCATGACGGGGACGGTATATATACACATTCTTGTTTACAAGCTGTCCGTAGTCTTTGTCTGGTGTGAGCATGTAGGTGGAAATGCCCATTTCACCGCTCTTTATGGCTAATGTACCAATCACATCGTCTGCTTCAAAGTGATCCACTTGAAGGATGGGTATGTTCATGGCTGTCAGAATATCCTTGATGATAGGAACCGACGCTCTGATGTCTTCGGGTGTCTCCTCACGCTGAGCCTTGTATTCAGGGAAAGCATCGGTGCGGAAAGTGGGTCCATGGGGGTCGAAGGCCACTCCTAAATGCGTAGGTTTTTCTTTCTCCATTACCTCGTGAAGGGTGTTACAGAATCCCATGATTGCCGATGTATTTAAACCCTTGGAATTGATTCGCGGGTTTTTCATAAATGCGTAATACGCCCGGTAAATGAGGGCATAAGCGTCTAAAAGAAACAATTTATCCATAAATATTATAATTTTCCGTTCAAAATTACAAATTCTTTTTCATTAATCCGAATAAATTACGTATTTTTGCATGAAATTTCCGAAAGCATGGAACTATTATCGCAAATAACGTTACCTATTCAACGTGAATTGGATGATTTTATCACCTTATTCAATAACTCGTTGACTCACTCAGACGGATTACTCGGACAAGCCCTGTCTCATATTCGAAATAGGGGAGGGAAACGTATGCGTCCCATGTTGATTTTACTGATAGCAAAAAACTATGGTGGTGTGAATGAATCAACACTTCACTCTGCTGTGGGACTGGAGCTGTTGCATACTGCCAGTCTGGTTCATGATGATGTGGTTGACGAAGCCCGTGAACGTCGTGGTCAAGCCTCTGTCAACGCTTCTTATGATAATAAAGTTGCAGTCTTGGTGGGTGATTATATTCTCTCCACGGCTCTTTTGCATGTCAGTTATACACATAATGAACGGATCTTTGCACAAATAGCTGACTTGGGACGATCTTTATCAAAAGGTGAGATTCTTCAGTTGACCAACACTGATGAGAATGGTCTCTCTGAAGATAAATATTTTGAAGTCATCGAGAACAAGACGGCGGCTTTGTTTGAATCCTGTTGTGTGATTGGTGCCATTTCAGCCGGGCTGTCCATGTCGGCTATTGAGGAAGTACGTCTCTTTGGACATTATATCGGTACGATTTTCCAGATTCGTGATGATATTTTTGACTATTATGATTCTGCGAATATCGGAAAACCTACGGGAAACGATATGGCAGAAGGTAAGCTCACCTTACCTATTCTATATGCCTTGAATTCTACTCACGACACGCAGATGATTGCTTTATCCAAGAAGGTAAAGGATGGCAGCGTCAGTATCGATGAAATCCATCGTTTGGTAAGGTTTGCCAAAGAAAATGGCGGCATTGATTATGCCGCCAAGAGAATGGATGAATATAGCATGAAATGCTATGATTTCATCGACCGTTGTGTTTCTTTGCCTGATGTGGCTGATGCTTTGCGTGCCTATGTAGCCTTCGTTTCCAAACGTAGCATATAGTCTGTTAGAAGAATTTAATCTCTTCTCCTTCTATTTCCGACAACAGCATGTTGGCTAAGCGACTTGTTCCTAAACGGAACCATTTGTTCGTGAGCCATTGTTCGCCTAACACTTCTTTTACAATAGTATAGTAGATCATTGCATCCATCACAGAATTGATGCCGCCCGCTGGCTTAAATCCAATCTGGATACCAGTTTCTTCGTAATACTCCTTGATAGCCTGACACATCACGTAAGCTGCTTCTGGGGTAGCTGATATTTTCTCCTTTCCTGTGCTTGTCTTGATATAATCTGCACCTGCATACATCGATAAAATGGAGGCTTTCTTGATGTTTGAGGCAGTCTTGAGGCATCCTGTCTCCAGAATCACTTTCATGGCGGCATTACCACAGGCTTGTTTCAGCTCACTGATATCATCGCAAAGGGTCTCATAGTCACCACTGAGGAACTTACCCACGGGCATTACGATATCAATTTCTGTTGCACCGTCTTTCACCGCCAGCATCGTTTCTGCCACTTTCACCTCGATCAGTGCCTGTGATGATGGGAAACTGCCGGAAACGCAGGCAATCTCTACTCCGTCAACTTCCAATGTCTCTGCAACGGTCTTGGCAAAACAGGGATAGACGCATATCGTAGCAACGTGTGGAAGGTCGGCATATTGTTCATCGAATTGGTTTACCCGTTCCGTAAATGCCATGATGCTCTCATCTGAGTCTGTGGTCTTCAGTGAGGTCAATTCAATGCTGCCGAAGAGGAATTTCTTTACTTCCAACGTATCGTTCTCGTGTACCTTTTCAGCAATGATTTTCTTCACTGCTATTGCCACTTCTTCATCTTTGACATTACAGTCATATTTGGCTAATGCCTGTTCATACTTGCTTTTTTGTTGAGCATTGCCGTGTTCTAAGTTCATGTCTGCCATACTGATGGGTTTTAATGATGATTATTATGCTTTAAGTTTAGGATTCTCCAAGTGTCTTGTACGGTCGCGGAAGGTCTTCTTCTCGATCGACTTCTTCAGTTCTTCCGTGAGATCTATTCCTGTTTGATTGGCCAGGCAAATCAGTACCCAGAGAACGTCCGCCATTTCTTCTCCTAAATTGGCTTTTTCTCCTGGCTTGAAACTTTGGTCACCATATTTTCTGGCGATGATTCTTGCCAGTTCACCTACTTCCTCAGTTAGACAAGCCATGTTCGTCAATTCGGAGAAATACCGAACACCGTACTCCTTAATCCACTGATCTACCGCCTTTTGCGCTTCTTGTATGGTCATATCTTAATACCTGATATCATTCTTTGTTTTTAGTATCCATGCAAATGGTGACAGGACCATCGTTTAACAGTTCCACTTTCATGTCTGCTCCGAACTCACCCGTACCTACTGGCTTGCCCAATGCTTGGGATAATAGCTGGCAGAATGCCTCGTAGAGTGGGATAGAATGCTCGTGTGATCCGGCACGAAACCATGAGGGACGATTGCCTTTCTTGTAGCTGGCATACAACGTGAACTGACTTACTACCAATGCCTCTCCGTTGATATCCAGGATGCTTCGGTTCATTACGTGATTTTCGTCGTTAAATACCCGCAGTGCTGCGATTTTCCTCACCAGCCATTCCACATCCTCTTTTCCGTCCTCTTCGCAGATGCCAAGTAGGATCAGGAATCCTGCTTGAATCTTGGATTTAACCGCCCCTTCTATTGTTACGCTGGCGTGGTTCACTCTTTGTATGACTGCTCTCATTCGGTTCTTAATTTTCAGCAAAGTTACGACATTTTTTTGACATTGCCAAATATATACCATCGATTTTGAGCAGAACTTGTGTTCAATGTGTAAAGTACGTCTGAACTAGTTTCTTTCTCAACTCTTCGAATTGAATCAAAGTTCGTTTTTTGATGACAAATGACAGATGACAGTTTTTAGAAATCAAGATGCAGTTATAATTAGTATTATATATATTATAATATATATATAATACTAATACTCTCTATACTCTCTTTTTCTATTTCAAATAACTGTCATCTGTCATAACTGTCATTGGTAGGTGTTATTGTTAAAAATGACGATCCGTAATCTCTCTTGCCCGGAAATTACGGTTTCGAACCTCGTGTATTACGGCTCTCTATTCCTCAGCTTACTTATGGAAATGACGGTAGATAATCTGTGCCTTGGAAGGTCCTATGATGGCTGATAGTTCTTCAAGGTCAGACTCACGTATTCGTTTGACCGTTTTTAGGCCTTTTAGAAGCTCGTCACGCGTTTTGGGGCCAATGCCTGGGATGTTGTCTAGCTCTGAGTGCAATGCGCGCTTAGAACGCTTGTCACGGTGGAAAGTAATGGCATATCGATGCACTTCATCTTGTATCCTCGTGAGCACATGGAACAGTTCTGAGTCTGTTTTCATTCCTATGACGACTGGAGGGAAGCCGAACAACAGTTCATTGGTACGATGACGGTCATCTTTAGCAAGGCCTGCTATTGGAATGTTGAGATTCAGCTCGTCTTCCACCACCTGTCTTACCACTTCCATCTGTCCTTTACCACCATCGGTAATGATCAGATCGGGTAGGGGAGTTTGTTCTTCAATCATTCGGCTGTATCGTCTTCTGACCACCTCCTGCATCGAGGCATAATCATCGGGGCCGAATACGGTCTTGATGTTGTATTTGCGGTAGTCTTTTTTCGACGGTTTCATCCCCTTAAATACTACACATCCGGCCACAGCATCCGTTCCTGAGATGTTGGAGTTGTCGAAACATTCAATCTGATAAGGCATTTTCTCCAGTTTCAGCGCGTTCTGTAGCTCTTTCATTAAGCGTGTCTGCTTCTGTTCTGGGTTCAATTTTTCAGCCTGTTTCAGACGGTCGAACTTGTACTGTTTCCCATTCATGACCGATAGTTCCAACAACTTCTTTTTGTCTCCTCGCTGGGGAACGGTGAGGATGGTATCTTTGATCCCTGTTTCTAATTCAAAAGGAACAATTATCTCTTTCGAATGACTTTTCACCTCCTCGCGTATCTGTATGATTCCCAAGCTTAGAATCTCTTCTTCGCTCTCCTCCAGTTTCTTTTTCAGTTCGTAGGTAAAGGCCGCATTGATACTACCGTTGGTGACGTGCATGTAGTTGATATAGGCCACTTTTTCATCATTGGTAATTGAGAATACATCTACGTCATCTATTGTATGACTGACTACCTCGCTTTTTCCTGCGTAGCTGTCTAAAGCAAGATACCTTGTCTTATATAACTCTGCCTCTTCAAATCTGAGTTCTTCGGCAGCCTTTTGCATCTCGTCATACAACATTTTCTGTACGGCTCTCGTGTGTCCTTTCAGTATCTCGTGAGCCTGTGCAATATTGTTTTGGTAGTCTTCGTAGGTTTGTTTCCCGATACATGGTGCTCCGCAATTGTGGATGTGGTATTCAAGACAGGGCTTGAACTTGCCACTTTCCACTCCCTCCTTCGTAAGAGGTAGTCTGCAACTCCGAGGCTTGTACAACTTCTTGATCAAGTCCAATACGGTGTACATACTGCCTATATGACTGTAAGGCCCGTAGAAGGTGCCGTATTTCTTGTTGATGGTCCTGGTTTTAAAGATGCGTGGGAAGTGTTCTTTTGTTACACAGATACTGGGGTATGTTTTACCATCCTTTAGTAAGATGTTGTACTTTGGCTTGTACTTTTTAATCAGACTGTTTTCCAATAAAAGTGCATCTTCTTCTGTATTCACAACAGTATATGTGATATCCCAAATCTTGCTGACGAGCACTTTCGTTTTGTATCTATCTACTTCTTTGTGGAAGTAGGAAGAAACACGGTTCTTGAGATTCTTCGCCTTACCAACGTAAATGATCACTCCAGATTCGTCATAGTATTGGTAGCTTCCCGGTTTGTTGGGAAGACTACTTATTATGCTTTGAAGCTTTGCTAATCTCTTCTCGTTTTCTTCCTTAGTCATGATCCCATTTCCTTATCTAACAACATGTTACCCGTTCTTTGTTTCACGTGAAACATTGGTCGTTCTTATACCTTGATCAGTGTGGTAATCTCGGTTTCGTTGGCAAATACATCCCTGCCATGTAATCCTTCGTCTGTGATCTCGATGATGAAATTCGTGTATATTTTCTTGGGGTTGAATTTATTCACCAAGTTATAAGCGGCTTTCATCGTTCCTCCGGTTGCTAGCAGGTCGTCGTGTAGTAAGACAACGTCGTTTTCTTCGATGGCATCTTTGTGGATCTCTATGGTGTCCGTTCCGTATTCCTTCTCGTAACTTTCTTGAACTGTTTCTGCTGGAAGTTTACCCGGTTTTCTGCACAATACAATTCCTGCACCTAATTTCACGGCCAAAGCCGATGCCATCACAAAGCCACGGCTTTCAATTCCGACAATTTTAGTGATGCCTTTGTCTTTGTAGATTTCATACAATTCATCGAGCATGATCTTTAAACATTCACTGTTCTTGAATAGGGTGGTCACATCCCTAAAGTTGATGCCCTTTACAGGAAAGTCCTGAATGCATCTTAAGTTTTCTAATAAAATCTTGTTGTTCATTTTCTATTGATTTTTAGTTCATTATGTTTCTTTTGTTTCACGTGAAACCTTATCTTCCCAAGAGGACTAACAGGACGTTGATGTCGCTGGGGGATACACCTGGGATGCGACTGGCTTGTGCCAAAGTTTCGGGTTGGATTCGGTTCAGTTTCTGACGGCATTCTGTGGACAGGGACTGTAGGGCGTCATAATCGAATCGCCCTTTGATCCTGATATTTTCCAAACGATGCATTTTGTCAGCAATCATCCGTTCACGTTCAATATATCCTGCATACTTCATTTTTACTTCTGCTGCCTCAATGATTTCCTCGCGACGATTGGAGATGGTGTCAAAGAGTTGGGCGAGATCGGGAATGAGGTCGGCAAGTGTGTGAAGCGTGATTTGCGGACGACCTATTAAATCTATGGCCTTGCATCCTGCCCGAAGGGGAGTGGTGCCTAATGATTCCAGTTGACTGTTGATGTCCTTGGCTTTCACTGGTGTCTCCTTGCAGAAACGGATAATCTTCTCGATCTCATCTTTCTTTTGCATCCATCTGTCAAACCTGTCTCGTTTCGCTACACCTAACGCATAGGCTTTTTCGGTGAGTCGTGCATCAGCATCGTCTTGTCTAAGCAGGATACGATATTCGGCACGTGAGGTAAACATTCTGTAGGGTTCATCAACTCCCTTAGTAACCAGATCATCGATGAGAACGCCGATATATGATTCGTCGCGGTGCATGACGAATGCGTAGTCTTCGTCTGTTCTGTCTGTGGCTGCTACATATCGGGCGGCATTAATTCCTGCCACCAATCCTTGTCCGGCAGCCTCTTCATAACCAGTTGTCCCATTCACTTGTCCTGCAAAGAACAAGCCTCGGATCTTTTTCGATTCCAACGAATGTTTCAGTTGTGTTGGATCGAAGAAATCGTATTCGATGGCATAGCCAGGACGATACACCCTTACATCCCTTAATGCGGGGATCTTTCTTAGTGCTTCAATCTGTACATCCATCGGCATACTTGATGAGAACCCGTTCAGATACATTTCGTTGGTATTTTCTCCTTCCGGCTCTAAGAACAAAGGATGACTTTCGCGATCTGGAAATGTGACGAGTTTGGTTTCGATGGAAGGGCAATAACGTGGTCCAATGCTATGTATCTGTCCATTGTACAGGGGCGAGTCGGCAAGTCCGGATCTAAGAATTCGGTGTACCTCGGCATTGGTGTTAAATGTCCAGCAGGGCAGCTGTTTGAGTGGGGTGGGGACGGTCATGTAAGAAAACCGTGTGGCCGCTTCTTCGCCGGGCTGTATTTCTGCATCTTCAAAATGAACGGAACGTTTGTCGATTCTTACAGGTGTTCCTGTCTTCATTCGTGCTGAGGTTATACCATGGCAGGTGATACTCTCGGTGAAATGAGCTACTGCAGGTTCTGCTATTCTACCTCCTGGCACCATCTTTCTTCCGATATGCATCAGACCGTTGAGGAAGGTTCCTGCAGTAATCACAATGGCTTTGGCGTGCAGCTCTGCCCCCCAGATGGTTCTTACACCAATAACCTCTCCTTGGTCAACCAACAGTTCGTCTGCCTGGTCTTGCCAAATATCTAAATGCTCGGTTTCATCCAGTCTGTTTCTCCATGTCCATATAAATTTCTCCCGGTCGCATTGAGCCCGTGGACTCCACATGGCTGGTCCTTTAGAACGGTTTAGCATACGAAACTGAATGGCGGTGGTATCTGTTACGATACCCATTTGTCCACCCAATGCATCTATCTCACGCACAATCTGTCCTTTGGCGATTCCGCCAACGGCGGGATTGCACGACATCTGCGCGATCTTATTCATGTCCATTGTCACCAAACAGGTCTTTGCCCCGATATTCGCAGAGGCACAAGCTGCTTCGCAGCCGGCGTGGCCGCCTCCAATGACCAGAACATCATACTTTAAAATCATATCTGTTTTAATTATCCGATGCAAAAATACAAAAACTTTTGCAAACACAATCATGAACAAGCTAATAAGTTGTTTTTTCTGTTTTGCTCTCTTGTTTCCTCGCCCTTCGCTCCCCGTTCGCCTTAACAGGGCTCAATGTGGGTGTAAAATGAACTTTTTTCATCCATAAACAGACGATTTTTATGGAAAATACTTTGAGTTCTCATTAATTTATGGTATATTTGCAAACCATTTACGGTAAAAAATACCTAAAACAAGGTATTGCCTATCCCGAATACAGCTTTGGGGGCGAAATCTTTTTCTGATTATGATCGATTCCAATAAATAGAAGTCTAACAATTAAATAATTTAAAATCAATCATTTATGTGGTTAATCAATTCATCTATTGGTAGGAAAGTAGTGATGTCTGTCACGGGCATTGCTCTTATCCTGTTCCTGACGTTCCACTGCTGTATGAACGTCGTTGCCCTCTTCTCAGGAGAGGCTTACAACATGATTTGTGAATTGCTTGGCGCCAACTGGTATGCCGTTGTGGCAACACTGGGATTGGCAGCACTGGCAGTCATTCACATTGTCTATGCTTTCATCTTGACGGCTCAAAACCGACGTGCCCGTGGTAGCGAGCGCTATGCGGTGACCGACAAGCCCGAAAAGGTGGAGTGGGCAAGTCAGAACATGCTTGTGCTGGGTATCATCATCCTGCTGGGCTTGTTGCTGCACCTGTTCAACTTCTGGTACAACATGATGTTTGCTGAACTCACCGGCATGGCCACCCCGTTGCATCCTGCCGACGGCTTTGGCTACATCAAGCTGACATTCTCAAATCCAGTATTTGTGGTGCTTTACATCATCTGGCTTGTTGCTATCTGGTTCCATCTCTCTCATGGTTTCTGGAGTGCTATGCACACTTTGGGCTGGAATGGTAAGATCTGGTTCAATCGTTGGAAGATGATCGGCTTGGTTTACACAACCCTGCTGATGGCCGGCTTCCTCATTGTGGTATTGGCATTCGCATTTGGTTGTGCTCCGTCACTTTGCTGCGGTGCTTAATAAGATAGTTTTTTGAACATTGAAAATTGAAAGATATTATGGCAAAAGTAATAGATTCAAGAATTCCTGAAGGACCAGTAGCAGAGAAATGGACCAATTATAAGGCTCATCAGCGTCTGGTAAACCCAAAGAATAAGCTGAAGCTCGATGTGATTGTGGTAGGTACTGGTTTGGCTGGTGCTTCTGCTGCAGCTTCTCTCGGTGAGATGGGCTTCAATGTAATCAACCTGTGCATTCAGGACTCTCC
>DETG01000107.1 GCA_002361535.1 Prevotella sp. UBA3294 | reverse complement strand
ATGAGTATTTCCAGCTTTGCGAGGACCTGAACATGGAGCCTCTGCCAATCCTTCCCTGTGGCGTGAGTTGCCAGGGAACAAATGGCGGCTGGGCCATGAAAGACCAGGCACAGGACGTGGTGCCGATGAGTGAGATGGACGAATGGGTGCAGGAAGCACTTGACCTGATAGAGTGGGCCAATGGTGACGTGAACACGAAATGGGGAAGGGTGCGCGCAGAGGCTGGTCATCCGAAACCCTTTGGCTTGAAATACTTGGGTATCGGTAATGAGGAGCGCATCTCACCTGAGTTCACTGAGCGATTCAAGTATATGTATGATAAGGTGACGAAGGCCCATCCCGAGATTATTATCGTGGGAACGGCAGGTCCAGGTTCTCATCCTGGCAATCCAGACTATGAGAACGGATGGAAACTGGCCGATCAACTGGGAATGCCCATCATGGATGAGCACTACTATGAACAGCGTGACTATTTCTTGAAGAGCCGACAGTATGATAAGTATCCGCGCGACCGCAAGACGAAGGTGTATCTGGGCGAATATGCCGCTAAGGATAAAAAACTGATTGATGCGCTGGCTGAGGGCTTATACCTGCTTCATGTGGAACGTAATGCTGATGTGGTGGTGATGACCAGTTATGCTCCGCTCTTTGCGAGGAAGAATGCAACGAATTGGAATCCCGACTTGATCTATTTCGACAATGAACGCCCCATCCTCACATGCAGTTATTATGTACAGCAAATGTTCGGATTGTCGAGTGGTAATTATTACTATGGTGACTGCGTTACCTTTGACGGGGATGCAGCAGGTGTTAATCAGCCTGTGGAGAACTCACTTTACGGACAGTCGGTTGTGCTCAATACCAAGACTCGTCAGTTGTTCGTGAAACTCTGTAATGCCGGTGCTGATGCCAAGACGGCAACAATCGACCTCAGTCGCTTTAAAGGAATGAAGAAGGTGATGACAAAGACTGTACTTTGCGGACAGCCCAATGATGAGAACAACTTCGAGACTCAGCCGATAGCACCCAAGAGCGAGACCATTAAGACTCAGAAAAAAATGAAACTGGAACTCGCACCGTATTCCTTCGTGATGCTCCAGGTGGCCTTGTAGAAAATGGTGATGTAATTATATATAATAAGGTGGTACTTTTTTTGAGTACCACCTTATTTGTTTGTTGTGATCAGTCTCTCAGACAAGCATCAAGTTCTTTGGCGATGAGCTCCTTGTCAAGATGCTGGCCGATGAAGACAAGTTTCTGCATGCGGTCACCATACTGTTCATCCCAGTCACGGCGCAAACCAGGATTGCGAGTCATGAAATCCTCCAGTTCAGCCTTGGGCATCGTGGCATACCATTGACCTGCATTGCGTATGTTTACTTGCTTGCCAGCCTGCTCAAAGACGTAACAGGTATCTTTCTCATCGCGGAAGTAGCAGATGCCCTTGGCTCGGATGATACCTTTAGGCCACTTGCGAGCCACAAACTCGTCAAATAGTCCAAGTTCAAAAGGTCGGCGGCTATAGTAAACATAGGTGCCGATGCCGTATTCCTCTGCTTCTCCTTCATCGTGGTGGTGATGGTGGTGATGGTGTTCGTGATGATGGTGCTCGTGTTCGTCATCATGGTCATCGTCATCATGGTCATCATCATGGTCATCATCATGGTCATGGTCATCGTGATGCTTTTCTACTTCCTCAATCCATTTGGCCGAAGTGGCGACGGCATCGAAGTCGAACATGTTCGTATGGATGATCTTTTCAAGCTCAACATTACCGAAGTCGCATTCGATGATCTCTGCCTTTGGCTGTAGCTCGTGGACGATACTCCGCACGCGTCCCAGTTCCTCAGGGCTTACCTCACTGGCTTTGTTCAATAGAACCATGTTGCAGAACTCAATCTGTTGGATCACAAGGTTTTCGATATCTTCCTCGTCAATATTCTGCTTGAGCAGATCCATGCCACTGCCAAACTCATCCCTCATGCGCAGGGAGTCAACCACGGTAACGATGCAATCAAGACGTGGATATCCTTTCGCTGTCACCTCGGGGGCCATCATCGGAATCGAGCAGATGGTCTGGGCTATGGGACCTGGCTCACAAATACCGCTGGCTTCGATGACGATATAATCGAAACGCTGAAGGGCAATAAGGTCTTGCAACTGCTGTACAAGATCCATCTTAAGCGTACAGCAGATGCAACCGTTCTGAAGGGCAACGAGCGAGTCGTCTTGCTGATTGACGATGCCTCCCTGCTGGATGAGGTCTGCATCGATGTTCACCTCACCGATATCATTCACGATGACGGCGAACTTGATCCCTTTCTCGTTGCTTAGTATTCTATTTAATAATGTTGTCTTGCCGCTGCCAAGATAACCCGTCAGCAGTAGTACAGGAATCTCATTCATGATGATCTTTCTATTAACACAGTTCTACTTTGTTGATGTCCTGCTCCTTGTCGCAATAGTGGCACTTTAAGACGCCACGTTCCTTGTTGATGACATGGAAAATAGTGTCCATGGGTTCATTATTGGTAATACACTTGGGATTATTGCATTTTACAATGCCCCTGAGTTCGTCAGGAGTTTCCACGGTTTTCTTCTCTACCACGTCGTAGTCTTTGATGATATTCAGCACAACTTTCGGTGCCACTACGGATAAACGCGAGATTTCATCATCAGTGAAGAACTTATCTGTAATTTTGATGATCCCTTTCTTTCCTACCTTGTTTGACAAGTAGTTATAGCCGATGGTAACGGGCGTCTCCAGATCTTGTAAGCCTAAGAGATTCACCACTTGAAAAGTTTTGTCGGCTGGTATGTGGTCAATCACGGTGCCGTTCTCTATGGCGGCAACGAGTCTTTCTTTTTTATTCATGCATCAAATTGTAAATGTTGAAAACTCAAATAATTAAATGATGGTAGTATCGTTCTTTACTTCCTCGAGGGTGATGCCAAGGACATCGCAGATAATAGCCTCGCGGGCATACAGTCCGTTTTGTGCCTGTTGGATATAATAAGCATGAGGGTTATCGTCAACATCGTAAGCAATCTCGTTAACACGGGGTAGGGGATGGAGAATCTTCATGTTTGGCTTGGAACTGCCAAGCATATCGGCACGAAGGATATAGACATTCTTCACCCGTTCGTATTCCATCAGATCGGAGAAACGCTCTTTCTGCACACGGGTCATGTAGATGATGTCTGCATCGGATATCACCTTTTCGTTGAAGGCGGTATGCTCTTGGAATTTGATGCCGTTCTCCTTACAATAGAGTTTATACTCGTTGGGCATCGCAAGTTCCTTGGGAGCTACGAAATGGAAAGTGGGGTTGAAATGGCGCATGGCCATGATGAGAGAGTGCACGGTACGCCCGTATTTGAGGTCACCCACGAGATAGATGTTCAGATTCTCAAGGGTTCCTTGGGTCTGATAGATCGTGTACAGGTCGAGCATACATTGTGAAGGGTGCTGATGGGCTCCGTCACCGGCATTGATAATCGGAATGGGGGCAATCTCACTGGCATACTGCGCAGCACCTTCGATATAATGGCGCATGGCTATTACATCGGCATAGTTACTGACCATAAGAATTGTATCTTTCAAGGTCTCACCCTTAGTGCCACTGGTAATCTTGGGATCTGCAAAGCCGATCACACGTGCACCAAGACGGTTGGCGGCGGTTTCAAAACTAAGACGGGTACGAGTGGATGGCTCAAAGAACAGGGTGGCAACAACCTTACCCTTGAGCAGTTCACGGTTAGGGTGCTTTTCAAACTCTTGTGCCATCTCTATCATGTAGAGAATCTTCTCCTTGGATAGGTCAGCAATCGTTACGAAATTACGTTTATTCATTGATGTAGAGCGTTATATTTTCAATTTCGACCGCTAAGTTACGCATTATTTTTGATTTATGAGGGATAATTTCAAAGATTTATTGTATTTTTGCACAAAAATAAGAAGAGTAGTCATGAGAAGAGCATTCATCAAGTCCTTGTGGATTGCACTGGCAGGTGTGTTTGGTATCGTTCTTATTGCCTTTGTCGCTATATGGAACGGATGGATTGGGTATATGCCTGATATGGAAGATTTGCAGAACCCGATCAGCAGGTCAGCATCGCAGATATTCTCTGCCGACGGAAAGGTGATGGGCACATGGAACGCTTCACGGGAGAATAGAATCATGGTTGATTATAATAAATTATCACCTGATCTTGTGCGGGCTTTGGTGGCAACCGAGGACGAGCGATTCTATGAACATTCGGGCATTGATTTTATCGCACTGGGACGAGCCATCGTGAAACGAGGCCTGATGGGGCAGGCCAGTGCTGGTGGTGGCAGTACCATTACTCAGCAGTTGGCGAAGCAACTCTATTCCCAGACTGCCAAAAGTACGTTGGAACGCGTATTCCAGAAACCAATCGAGTGGGTGATTGCTATCAAACTGGAGAGAAACTTCACCAAGGAAGAGATCGTGGCGATGTATCTTAACTACTTCGACTTCTTACACAATGCTGTGGGAATAAAGACTGCTTCTAATACCTATTTTAATAAGGAGCCTCAGGATTTGAACCTTTCGGAGTCGGCTACCTTGATCGGAATGTGCAAGAATCCGTCTTTCTTCAATCCTGTAAGATACCCCGAACGTTGTACAGAACGGCGGAATGTGGTGCTGACACAGATGCTGAAAGCAGGATACTTGTCGAAGGCTGATTTTGATTCAACACGTGTGAAGCCAATCACGCTGAACTTCCATCGTGCCGATCATAAAGATGGCGTGGCAACTTATTTCAGGGAGTTCCTGCGCCAGTACATGATGGCCGATAAGCCTGATATGAAACGGTATCCTTCTTGGAACCGCAACCAGTATTTGATCGACTCTGCGGCATGGGTTCAAGATCCTCTCTATGGATGGTGTAATAAGAACAGAAAGAAAAATGGCGAGACATATAGTATTTACACCGACGGACTGAAAATCTATACAACGATCGATACACGCATGCAGAGATATGCGGAAGAGGCAGTCTATGCACACGTGGCGAAATACTTGCAGCCAGCCTTCAACAAAGAAAATAAGACGAAAGCTAATGCACCCTTCTCCAGTGCTCTCACGGCTAAAGAGGTGAAGGGCATTCTGAACCGCAGTATGTTGCAGAGTGAACGCTATCGTGCCATGAAAGCTGCGGGATATTCTGATGAGGAAATCCGGAAAGCCTTCCGTACTCCCGTGGAGATGTCGGTTTTCACCTATGCCGGTGAAAAAGATACAGTGATGACTCCCTTGGATTCTATTCGCTATATCAAGAAGTTCCTGAGATCGGGATTCGTGAGTATGGAAGCCCATACGGGTGCAGTGAAAGCGTATGTGGGCGGACTGGACTACGAACATTTCACATATGACATGGCCTTTATGGGAAGAAGACAGGTGGGATCCACAACGAAGCCTTATCTTTATGCCCTGTCAATGGAGAACGGACTGAATCCTTGTGATGTAGCACCTAACGTACAAAGGAGCTATGGTAACTGGACTCCAAGGAATGGCAGTCGGGCACGGTATGGACAGATGGTTACTCTGAAATGGGGACTGGCTCAGTCAAACAACTGGATCTCGGCCTATTTGATGAGTAGAATAAACCCGCAGGATTTCTTGAATATACTTCACCTCTTCGGCATTAATACTCCAGGTATCCAACCAAGCATCGTACTCTGTCTCGGACCTAATGAGGTTAGTGTTGGCGAAATGGTGAGTGCTTACACAACCTTTGCGAATCATGGTATCCACTGTGCGCCGATGTTTGTGACAAAGATTGAGGACAATGAGGGTAATGTGCTCGCCGAGTTCCAGCCCCGCGTCAATGAGGTGATCAGTGATGAGAGTGCCAACAAAATGCTTGTGATGCTGAAGGGCGTTATCGATGGCGGTACAGGTAGCCGTATGCGTTACCGCTATGATATTGACTGCGAGATGGGAGGAAAAACTGGTACTACTAACCGTAACTCTGATGCTTGGTTCATGGGATTCACCCCATCGTTGGTGAGCGGTTGCTGGGTAGGTGGAGAAGACCGTGACATCCATTTTGATTCTACAAGTATGGGACAAGGTGCAAATATGGCATTACCTATTTGGGCCTATTATATGAAAAAGGTATTTGCAGACAAATCTCTGGGATATGACCCCAAAGAGAAATTCGATATTCCTGAAGGATACAATCCATGTGCTTCAAAGGCGGATGAATATGGATTGAATGGTATTGAAGAGGTGTATGAATAATTGACCATGCTATAACGACCATTGCAAATGAGCCTTTTTCTTGATTTGTGTCAAGAAAGCGGAAAATTTTGCGTTTGGGCTGAAAATAATCGTTGAAATATTTGGCGGGTATAGTTTTTTGCCGTACCTTTGCATCCGCTTTCG
>DETG01000003.1 GCA_002361535.1 Prevotella sp. UBA3294 | reverse complement strand
TATGAGAACGAGGAGTTCAATCTGCTGCAGGCAGCTCTCGACATCGAAGACGGCTTGGATACGTTGCGTTATAATAAAGTGATTGTGGCCACTGATGCTGATGTCGATGGCATGCATATCCGACTGCTCATCATCACATTCTTCCTACAGTTCTTCCCAGAGCTCATCAAGAAAGGACATGTGTATGTGCTGCAGACACCTCTGTTCCGTGTGCGAAACCGCAGGACCAAAATCAAGAACAAAAAAGTACTGTCTGAGGCTGATGAGGCAAAGGGAAAGAAAAGTGATTTCATCACCCGTTACTGCTACAGTGAGGAGGAGCGTCTGAATGCCATCACCGCCTTAGGACCGGAGCCGGAGATCACTCGCTTTAAGGGTCTCGGTGAGATCTCACCCGATGAGTTCTCGAACTTCATCGGTCCCGACATGCGCTTGGAACAGGTCACTTTACATAAGAACGACCAGGTGCAGAAACTCTTGGAGTACTACATGGGAAAGAACACTGCCGAGCGTCAGAACTTCATCATCGACAACTTGGTGGTAGAGGAAGACAGACCGGAGGAAGAAGAAATATATTAATAGATTACAACAATGAATAGTTATAAAAAGAATATCATCACACTCGCAGCCCTGCTGTTCTCACTCTCCCTCCATGCCCAGTTCCGTATCAACATGGGAGGGGACAGTCCTCTACGAAAACTGCAGATTGCAGAGATGGCCATCAATAACCTGTATGTAGATACGGTGGATGAATCGAAGTTAGTGGAGGATGCCATTCGGGGTATGCTCAAGGAACTGGATCCCCATTCATCGTATGCCACACCCAAGGAGGTGAAGGCGATGAACGAGCCGCTGCAGGGAAACTTCGATGGTATCGGTGTGCAGTTCAACATGATCGAGGATACGCTGCTGGTGATACAACCCGTAGTGAAAGGTCCGTCGGAGAAGGTTGGTATCTTAGCCGGTGACCGTATTATCAACGTGAACGATACCGCCATTGCCGGTGTGAAGATGCCACGTGAGGAGATTATGAAACGACTGCGGGGTCCTCGGGGCACCAAGGTGAAGTTAGGTATTCTGCGCCGAGGCATCGCCGAGACGATGTATTTCACCGTGACACGCGACAAGATTCCTGTGAAGAGTGTGACCGCCGTCTATATGATCCGTCCGGAGATCGGCTATATCCGCATAGAGAACTTTGGTGCCACTACATATCAGGAGTTTATGGAAGGAGTGAACAGACTGAAGGAGCAAGGTATGAAGAGTCTGCTGCTCGATCTCCAGGAGAATGGTGGTGGCTACCTGCAGGCTGCTGTTCAGATTGCCAATGAGTTCCTGCCTGACAACGACCTAATTGTCTATACTGAAGGAAGGAGGTCGCAGCGCATGGACTATCGCGCTGAGGGCAACGGGAAATTGCGCGAGGGCAAGGTGGTGGTGTTAGTGAATGAGTTCACGGCCTCGGCGGCAGAGATTGTATCGGGTGCTATCCAAGATCAGGACCGTGGTCTGGTGGTGGGCAGGCGAACGTTTGGTAAAGGACTTGTCCAGCGTCCTATCGATCTGCCCGACGGCTCCATGATCCGTCTTACCATCTCCCATTATTATACACCTTCAGGCCGTTGTATCCAGAAACCTTATAAGAAAGGCGACTTGAAGGAATATGAGATGGATTTCGAGAACCGACTGAAGCACGGGGAACTGACGAATCCAGACAGTATCCACTTCGCCGACTCTTTGAAGTTCCAGACCTTGCGGCAGCACCGCACCGTCTATGGTGGCGGGGGTATCATGCCCGATGCCTTCGTGCCCCTTGACACCCTGCAGTACACACGCTTCCACCGACAGCTTGCAGCGAAGAACATCATCGTGGAGAACAGTCTGCGCTATATTGACAACCACCGGGCACAGCTGAAGAAAGCCTATCCCACTTTCCTGCAGTTCAACAAGGAGTTCGTGGTACCGCAGTCGCTCCTCGATACGATCCTTGCTGCTGCAGAGAAGCAGAAGATCAAGGCAAAGGACGATGACGAGCTGAAACGTACGATGCCTTATCTTAGTAGGCAGCTCAAGGGTCTCATCGCCCGTGACCTTTGGGATATGAGCGAGTATTTCCAGATCATGAACGAGGTGAACCACATCGTGCAGAAAGGACTGGAGGTGATATCGAAGTGAAGTGTGAGGAGCGTGGAGTGAGAAATAGCATCATATAAAACTAAAAGAACCTATGGAAAAGAAACTACATGTAGGCATCGTAGGTGCCGGATGGATAGCTGAGAAGGCTGCCATCACCCTGAGAGAGTTACCCACTGTGGAGTGCTATGCCATCGCATCGCGCTCACAAGAGAAAGCTGAGGCTTTCGCAGCCCAATGGGGTGTCACCGTGGCCTATGGCTCTTATGCCGACCTGATAGCCGATCCGAAGGTTGACCTGGTCTATGTGGCCACGCCCCATTCCCATCACTATGATGTCACCATGCAAGCCCTTGAGGCGGGGAAAGCCTGTTTAGTGGAGAAAGCTTTCATGGCCAACTACGCACAGAGTCAACGTGTGGTTGACCTGGCCCGTCGGAAGAATGTTTTCTTGGCTGAGGCTATCTGGACACGTTATCAGCCTATCGTGCCCGTTATTCGGAAGATGATGGCCGAAGGCAGGATCGGCGATCTCCGTCTGATCACTGCCAGCATCGGATATAGTATGGGAAACAAGCCGCGTATCATGCGTCCTGACCTCTGTGGCGGTGCCCTTCTCGACTTAGGTGTCTATGGCATCAACTTCGTCAGGATGTTCCACGGTGCCGAGATCGTGCATATTGAGTCACAGTGCGTGAAGTCGGATACGGGCATGGATCTCACCAATGCGGTCTCGTTCACTTTTTCCGATGGTGTTCTGGCCAATATCCAGTCATCGGCATGCTGTGTGAACGACAACCAGGGTATCCTCTGTGGTACCGAGGGCTATCTGATCATTGATAACATCAATAATCCTCAGACTGTCAGGGTCTATGCGCGTGACCGTGTGTTCATTGAGGAGATTGCCGTGCCTCGGCAAATCACAGGTTATGAATATCAGTTCTTGGCATGTCAGGAGGCCATAGAAAAGGGTCTCACCGAGACTCCCTATATGCCGCTCGATGAAACCCTCTATATCATGAAGATGATGGACACGCTGCGTTTCAAATGGGGCGTGCGCTATCCGATGGATGAGTGAGTGCAGACTACTGCACTCTCATCGCCAGAGCACGGTTCTCTGCTGCTTCCATGATCTCACGCTCTCCCGGTCCTTTATCGTTGATGCCGCAGAGGTGGAGAATGCCATGGATGATGACACGGTGCAGCTCTTCCTCGTAGCTTTTCTTGAATTGCTCCGCATTGGTACGTACGGTATCGAGTGAGATCACGAGATCACCGTTCAGCACATCCCCCTCGCAGTAGTCGAAGGTGATGATGTCGGTATAGTAGTCGTGCCCTAAATACTCATTATTCACTTCCAGGATTTTCTCATCATCACAGAACAGGTAGCCCACTTCACCCACGGTCTTGCCATAGCTCGCTGCCACGGCACGTATCCATGCAGTGGTGTCCCGTTTCCTGATCTTAGGCATCTTCACGCCTTCTGCTTGATAGGTTATCATCTTGATTCTATATAAGTGATTTATCTCTTTGGAAGGAACTGCCTCACATCCTTTCCGAAGTGCACCAGCTCGCGTACCATCGATGAGCTGATACTCTCCATGCCGGGATCGGCGAAGAGCAGCAGGGTGTCGATATGTCCGATGCGTTTGTTGATATCAGCCTGCTCACGTTCATACTCGAAGTCTTTCACGCTGCGCACTCCCTTAATGATGAAATCAGCCATCTCACGGTGGGCGAAATCGATGGTGAGGTCGGAGTAGGTTTTCACGGTGATCTTCTTCTCGTTCCGATAGAGTTCCTGAATCTTCCGTTTCCGTATCTCCGCACTCTGCATATACTGTTTCCGTTCGTTCACGCCCACGCCGATGATCAGTCGGTCGAAGAGGGGTAATGCACGCTGCACGATATGGTCGTGCCCGATGGTATAGGGGTCGAAGCTCCCCACGAATATTCCTGTTCTCATACGGTTGCAAATATAGCAAAAAAAATCGAATGACCGAAGGGAAAATGCTATTTATTGAAAAAAACAGGTGAACGGATGTAAGATTGCTTGTTTCCCACCGTTCAGTGTGGAGTGAGAGTGAACAAAGATATCGTGATGATGAATAACGAATATCCCAAAGACAATCTCAAAGAGCACCCTCACGACAAGAAAAAAGGTCATGTTGTTGGCAGTTTGCTTTTTTTTGTCTATCTTTGCGCCGAAGGATTAGGTTTGACTGGTCAGGAAGGAGCATCATGGAATGACAGATAACGGTAAGACAGGGCTGGTCTTGGAGGGTGGTGCCATGCGTGGCCTCTTCTCTGCGGGAGTGATGGACGTGATGATGGAACAAGGTATCGCGTTCGATGGCATTATTGGTGTCTCAGCAGGTGCTGCCTTTGGCTGTAACTACAAATCGCAGCAAATAGGCAGGGCTATCCGATACAATATGCGCTTTGCCCATGACAAGCGTTATTGCAGTATGCAGTCGTTCCTGAAGACGGGAGATCTCTTTGGTGCAGAATATGCCTACCATATCGTGCCTGAGCAGTATGACCGGTTCGACAATGTCACCTTCGAGCATAATCCGACCGAATTCTATATCGTATGCACCGATGTGATGACAGGCCGTCCTGTATATAAGAAATGTATGAAGGGTGGGCATCAGGCCTATGAGTGGATCCGTGCCTCAGCCTCGATGCCCGTGGTGTCTCATGTTGTCGAACTGGAAGGTTATCACCTGTTAGATGGTGGCATGACCGACAGTATCCCTTTAGCTTATTTCCAAAGTATCGGATACCAACGGAACATCGTGATCCTCACACAACCCGCCGATTACCAGAAAACACCCAACCGCCTCATGCCGCTCATCAAGTGGAGTCTCCGCCATTACCCCCATACCGTATCGGCCATGGAACATCGTCATGAGATGTACAATCAGCAGCTGGCATACGTGCGGCAGGAGGAGCAAAATGGCAACACCCTCGTGATCCGCCCCGCAGAGAAACTGCCCATCGGACATATCTCTCACGATCCCGAAGAGATGAAAAGGGTATACGAGATTGGACGTGCTGCAGGAATGCAGAGGATGGAAGAGATCAGAGCGTTTGTCCAATAACTTTCGCAAGCTTCGCTTGCCGCGCTCCCTCAAACCAACGAGGAATCTTTTGATCTATTCGTCTCATTCGTAGCGTAAAAAATGAATCAAACTCGTAGCGTGAAAAGTGAGTGTATAGAATGATTATTAATCACTAATTACAATACTGCCTATGTCTGACAACAAACAACTCAATCGCCGACAGTTCCTGAAGATGACAGGAATCGGATCGGCATCAGCAGTGGCGATGCTCGCCATGAAACCTTTTGATGCTCTTGCCAAAACGTTTGCTCCCCAGTCATCTCCAAGGATTCAGCAGGAGGTTCAAAATAAAATGACCTACCGTGTGAATCGGCACTCCGGTGACAAGGTGTCGCTCTTGGGCTATGGGATGATGCGCCTGCCACGTAACGGAGGACAGATCGATCAGGAGCTGGTGAACCAGGAGGTGGATTATGCCATCGCCCATGGTGTGAACTATTTCGATACGGCACCGATGTATGCTGGCGGGCAGTCGGAGATTGCCACGGGCATCGCCTTGAAACGCCATCCCCGCGAGTCGTTCTACATTGCCACGAAGATGTCAAACCAACGCCGTAACCTGTGGCCATTGGAAGAGTCGAAGAAGATGTACTATCAGTCGTTCAAATCGCTTCAGGTGGATTATATCGACTACTACCTGATGCACAGTGTGGGAGGCAGCGGCATGCAGGACTTCACCCCCCGTTTCCTCGACAATCATTTGCTCGATTTCCTGTTAGAGGAGCGGAAGGCAGGAAGGATCAGGAATTTGGGATTCTCCTATCATGGGAACGTAGAGGTGTTCGACTGGCTCATCGACCATAACGACACCTACCATTGGGATTTCTGTCAGATCGAGCTGAACTATGTTGACTGGCGCCATGCCTCTTCAGGGCGGAAGGGGGATGCAGATGCCGAATACTTGTATAACAAATGCGAGAAGGCCGGTATTCAGTGCGTGATCATGGAACCCTTGTTAGGTGGTCGCCTGGCACAGTTACCAGAGGAGTTTGCACAGCGGCTCACTGCCTTGCGCCCCAACGACAGTCAGGCTTCGTGGTCGTTCCGATGGGTGGGCTCACTGCCGAATATCCTCACGGCACTGAGTGGTATGACCCTTATGGAGCACTTGGTGGATAATGTCAAGACCTTCTCCCCCTTGGATCCCTGTACCGATCAGGAGAAAGAGGTGCTGGCAAAGATCGCCGACGACATGAGGGGCTATCCCACGGTACCTTGCACCGCCTGCGAATACTGCCTGCCATGTCCGTATGGAGTGAATATCCCCGGGAACTTTGCTTATTACAATGAGTCGGTGAACAAGAAACTGCTGCCGCTGCCGGATAAGACTGCTGCCGACTACCGTGAGCGTCACAAAGCCTATGTAGAAGGATACAAGAAGGCACTGCCCGAACAGGAGCGTGCCGACCAGTGCATGGATTGTGAGGGATGTCTTTCCAAATGTCCGCAGCAGATCCGTATCCCTAATCAGATGGCTCGATTGGTAGAACTGCTGTAGCATACCATACATTTCCTGCGCTCCTACTCAACGTTCTCGATGCTCACACCATCGAAGTCGCTCATCAGCTCCAACAGTCGGGTGATGTAGCGGTCACGTTTCAGACGAAGTTCCATCCCTACCATATAGTGGTGACCTTCGTCTTCTTCTTGTCGTTCCATGTGATACGATCCGATGCCCACATGAGCCCGTTCCAGTACCTCCATTACATGGTGCACATGCTCCTTCGAGGGGGCAGAGAAACGAATCGATACGGTGCGGGCACCGAAACGGTGAAGGGCGAAATTAAACGCCTCTAAGCACAGCAGGGCCAGGATGGTCGTCGCGGAGGCAATGAGATACATCCCTGATCCGCAGGCCAGTCCAATGGCCGCCGTACACCAGATTCCTGCTGCTGTGGTGAGACCTTTCAGCACATGCTTCTGGAAGATAATGGTGCCTGCACCGATGAAACCGATACCACTCACCACCTGTGCTGCCACACGCGACGGATCCAATCGGTAGCCTGTGGTACCTACCACGTCGCCGAATCCAAACTGCGACACGATCATAAACAGCGCACTGCCTAATGCCACGAGGAAATGGGTGCGGAAACCAGCATCCTTGGCACGGTATTCGCGGTCTAAGCCGATGATACCGCCTAACAGGGCTGCTATACTAATCCGGATAATATATTCTGTTGTCATATCGTTGTTATTTATGAGTGATCAGATCCTATCTCTTGAGCGGATAGAGAATGGCAGGTTCCTTGGTAGCCACCATGCCCGATTTGTTTACCTCTAAGTTCCCCACAATCAGGGAGGCAGGATAGATGACCGTTGTATTAACTCTGTTCACGACCTCTTCCTTGGCGGAGACGGCCACCACATTCTCCAACTGCGTCAGTGTGGGCAGCGTGATGCTGTTTGATTTCAGCAGGGTTTTCTTTCCCGTCTTCACATCCACATGGTAGAGACGGCGCAGGGAGCAGTGGGTAGGACAGAAGATCACATACGCTTCTTTGAGTTTCTGCTGCTTGGCGGCTTTCAGCAGCTGGCGGAACATCTTCTCTTCCTTCAGCGCCTTGTCGGCCATCACATGTAAGGTGCCGATGGAAGTGGTGGTTGTGCGGGACCCGTTGATACCGGTAAAGCGCGTACTGCCTGTTGACTGTTTGGAATATTCCGAGGGTGTGGTGCCGTTCAGCATCGTCTTCAGGATTCCTTTCTCTACGATGGGGATGACGGGCTCGGGCTTGATGCCATCGGCATCGATGGGGTAGAAGCCTGTCAGCGGAACACCGTGATAGGATGTCCTGTCGGTATAGTTCAGGATCGTGAATCGCTTATCCATCACCTCTTTGTTCAGTTTTCGTCCTATCGAGGTGGTGTTCAGCCTCGTCATCTGCCGTGCATAGATTCCGTTGTTTTCCAACAGGTTCTGTTGGAAGATCGATGCCACTACCGCCCCTTGATAGAGCACAGGTCCTTTGTAGTAGTCCTCTAACTCGGGAGCATTCTTCAGGGCCACCAAGTCTTTGGCGAAGGAATGGATCTGTTCGCGGAGACTCTCTGTGGAGGGGATCTCGGCAGGAGTGCGGTAGTGCAATGTAAGTTGGTCCGACTGACTCAGTCCCAAGGTGTCTCTTAGTGTTGCCCTTGCCGTGATGCTCACGTAGCTGTCGGGCAGTTTGATGTTCACCTGCTCACTGGTGGTGCGATAGGTCTCCATCTCTGCCCCGTCGATGCTTACGCTGGTGCCTGTCAGGTCGGGATAGTCCTTGAATATGGCGGAGAGCTCGCGGGCCAGGTCTGCTAATTTCTCACGGTTCACCTGGTAGCTGTTGTCCAGCGATTGCACAAAAGTGACGGGCTTCACCGGCTGCTTGTCAGGGATGATATCCAGTACCCTTGGCAGTGGGTTGTTCTCCAGGTTGTTCATTTTGTTGGCATAAAGGTTCAGTCCCACCTTATACACGGCATCACTGGCACCCCAGAATCCGCGACGAATCATGGGGATATCTGCCTCCTGCGGAACACTCACCCGTGAGTATTGTCCTCCGCTATGACGGTGATAGTCGCCCACTAACACCTGCGTGTTTCCTGTCAGGTGCCAGGGGATGGCATTGTTCACGGAGATCCCTCCCAGTTCCCCTACGATACGGAACGAGCGGAAACGGTTCATGATATACGAAAGGTAGAAGGGTCGTGGATATCCTTCGATACACAGGCTGTCTTTCGAACGTTTCATCTCCTTCTGCATGGCAGAGAAAATCAAGCGATCGGTGGGTGCCATCGAAGCAGTCTCCGCTGTCAGTGCCGTGTCATCGAATGGTGGTGCCGACAGCTCCGGTGGTGTCACCTGTGCTTTCTGGCGACGTTGTGTCTCTATCTGATTGACGAAGATAGCAGGAGAGGAAGCTGTCACAGGCACCCATCCCGACTCCGCACCGCACATCCCTGTGAACACCGTATGTCCTTGGCCTGCTGCCGCAATATGCGAGAACATCGACAGCGGTGTACCGATGAGGTCAACGCCGCGCACCAACTCATCGGGACGGCCATCCACATAGATGCGATATACCTCGATGGGGGTGACGTTGAAGGAGTTCAGACTGCCGCCCTCACCCGTCAGCGTGTAGCCGCTGGTAACGGTATTGAAGAAATAGCCGTAGTCCTTGCCCTGTCGTTTGGCCTCAGCCTTGAGCATCTCCCGCAGCTGGGCATCGGTATAGGTTTGGGTGGATTCCACGATGAGGTTCGACTGTCGGGATACCGGGTCGTTGGGGACAACGGCACGTCCATGACCGTTCGACTGCGGGAAACCATCTAAGGGCACCCTGCTCATCAGGAACTCACGGAGCACGCCGTTCACCACATTATCTACCCTGCGTGCCTTCACACCCTCACTGTCGTAGAGATAACAGCCGTTGAGATCAGTACCGGCATAATGGCGGAGGGTGGGATCGCTGAACACCTGGAAAGAGGAGGGCAGCACCGCCTTCCCCACCATGTTTTTGAAGGTCTCACCACCCTGCTTCATTCGATGCCCTTCCAGCCGGTGCCCGAAGATCTCATGGAAGAACACGCCGCTGGCGGCTCCCGAGAGAATGGCAGGACCAGTATAAGGGTTGGCAACGGGAGCATCTTTCAGGGTACGCATCCGTCTCACCATGTCGCGGGCATGCTGCACCATCACCTCCGTGGAGGGCAGACTGTCGATATCCAAGGCGAAGAAATCATGATAGAGCGGCAGCTCCATGCCATCGGCAGCGATGACCATGGCAGAGAGCATCACGCGGGCGGCCACACGGTTCTGCACCACTTCTGTTCCCTCGGTATTCAGGAAATACGAACGTGTGACGGAATATTCCAACTGCGCCACTCCTTCCGACAAGGCGGGATCCTGACGAAATACGGCGGCCACTGCATTGAGCCGTTTCTCCCATTCTGCACGGTCAAGATGCAAGGCTTTTCCCTGTACCGGTGCTTCATAGTAGTGCTCCTGGGGAGCAGCCGAGAAACACGGCGCCTTATCCTCGGCAGCCACACTGGTGGCAGCACGCGACACCGCTTGCTTATAGTTCCGCAGGGCTTGGTTGTAGCGGTCGAGTGTAGCCTCCCAGATACAGGCGCGGATTCCTTCTACCGCTGCATCATCCATGGGAATCGATTCCGCACGCGAACCGTTCTGCGTGTCGTATTTGTAGTTATCCAGTTCTTTACTGCCCAGGCGCACCTGTGGAACCACCGTTCGCGATCTCTGTTCGTCCTGTCCAAGGGTTACTCCGAAATTACTCACCACGGTGGCTCTGTACATGTCCTCCACGCGCAGACTCATATAGTAGGGTTTCACCTCCTGCTGTTGCAGCTGGCGCATGTCATACGACAGCTCGTCACGTAGGGTGGGCAGCAAAGCATCTGTTTCCTGCGCCTGTACCGTTGTCAGCAGCATACAAGCTAACAGTCCTCCAAATAATCTTTTCATGATTTGATGATGTTGAAATTATCCGTTCATTATGCAAAGTTACG
Organism: Prevotella sp. UBA3294; assembly: GCA_002361535.1. Taxonomy (GTDB): domain Bacteria; phylum Bacteroidota; class Bacteroidia; order Bacteroidales; family Bacteroidaceae; genus Prevotella. Next base: position 12,429 of record DETG01000003.1, on the reverse strand, counting down.
AAGAAGTGAGCGAAATGCCAAATTTATTTGATATTTTCCGGACGAGTGCCTCTTTTCTCAAAAATAATACTTATATTTGCAACAAAACAAACGAACAGATGAAAAGAACAGGATGGATATTGATGATCCTCGTCTGTCATCTCCAGATGATGGCGGGAGATATTTTTGTGGCAGCAGACGGAAACGACAGGAATGCAGGAACACGCCAGCAGCCGCTGTCAACAGTGGAGCAGGCTCTGCGACAGGCACGCGAGTGGCGGCGCCTGAAACGTCCTGAGGCTGAGGGAGGCATCCGTATCCATATCGAGCCTGGCACTTACCTGCTGCAACGCCCCATCTTCATCCGTCCCGAAGACAGCGGCACCGAGGCATCACCCACCATCATCCGGGGGGCTGCCATACTCAGTGGCGGTGTCAGGATCGAGAAATGGACACGTGGCTGCGATGACGAGCGCGTGGCACCAGTCCTGCGTGACAAGATCTGGACGGCGGAGGCACCGCGTGTGGGCAACCGCATCCTCTGGTTCCGACAGTTGGGTCATGGGCGTATGGCCACGCAGTTCGGTACATTCTACGTCGATGGCTGTGAATCGGCTATCCAGACACCCTCTGTCAGGATGGAACGGATGCTCAATTTCAACGCGAAAGAGCGCACTATCACCATTCCCACACCACGTCAAGACCTCCGAAAGGCCAACCTCTTGGAGATGGTGGTGCACCAGCGGTGGGCCATGGCCATCCTGCGTGTGAAAGACATGCAGGTGATGGGTGACTCCACCATCGTCTCGTTCCACGAACCCGAGAGTCAGTTGGAGTTTGAACACCCGTGGCCTCAGCCTGTCATCAACGGCGAGAAAGGTAGTTCGTCGTTCTGTCTGCAGAACGCATTAGAGCTGTTAGACGAGCCGGGAGAGTGGTATCAGGACTATCCCTCGGGCCGTGTATATTATTATCCTTACGATGCCGAAATCCTACAGTCGCTGGATGAGTTCTTCACATGGCCTTTTGCACCCGTGCTTAAAACGCTCATCCACATCTGTGGAACACCCGAGCGGCGCGTGCACCACATCCGCTTTGAGGACGTGAACATCATGAATGCAGCCTGGACGCGCCCCTCGCAGCAGGGACATGTCACGCTGCAAGGCGGATTCCCCCTCATCGATGCCTATAAGCTGCAGGAGCCCGGACTGCCCGAGAAGGCAGAGTTAGAGAACCAGGCGTGGATCGAACGTCCCGATGCCGCTGTGAAAGTGAGCTATGCCGACGATATCGTGTTCGACGGCTGCCACTTCGAGAACCTCGCCGCCACGGGCCTTGACATGGAGAAGAGCGTATGCCGCTCTGTCGTGCGCAACTGCTCATTCCACCACATCGGCGGCACGCCCATCCTCGTGGGCACCTTCCCCGACCAGGGCTTCGAAACTCATGTACCCTATTCACCAAAGCATGAGGAGGACATCTGCGACGGCATCACCATCTGCGACAACGAGATTCGTCATGTCACGACGGAAGACTGGGGAGCCGTGGGCATCGGCGCCGGCTACGTGCGCAATGTGAAGATCCTGAACAACGACGTGTCAGACCTGAACTATTCGGGCATCTGCGTGGGGTGGGGATGGACGGCCCTTGAGAGTGGCATGCGTAACAACCGCATCGAGGGCAACCATGTCTATGACTATGCCAAGCAGCTCTACGACACCGGCGGCATCTACACCCTGAGCAACCAGCCCGGCTCCGTTATCCGCCGCAACCGCATCGGTGCGCCCGTCAAGGCACCCTATGCCACCAACTCCCGCGCCTTCTGCATCTACTTCGATGAGGCCACCGACGGCTTCACCGTGGAGGACAACCAGATGGTTCCTGGCAGCTTCGGGTATAACAAGCCAGGGCCCCACATGATCATCCGGAGGAATGGTGAATGAAAAAGTTTAAAAAGGTAAATTGGTAAATTGTGAAGATTGGCTCACAAAAACAGTATTAATTACTGAAAATTTTTCCATACTGCAAAGGAACTATTTTTCACTCACAATTAGACTCTACGTAAACGTTAAGTAGACTCTACGTAAACATTAAGTAGGCTTTACTTTGAACGCAATCAGACTCTGTTTTCAAGGCAATCAGACTCTACTTTGGACGTAAAAACTGTATAGTTGGATTACATCCTACCTTTTCTCGCCATGGCAAAGTTGAAGCAAGCTTCACTTTGCTCATCTGGCTTAACGAAAACGTTCCAATGAAAGCCTATAGCATCATGCTTGCAAATGGCATTGTATAATTGTAATTTACCTTTTTACCTTTTTAAAAAATTCCAGAATAGGAGTGTCGTTAAATATATCTACTCCATTTTGATATGCGAATGGCGAAAAAGCGGGAAGCCCGATGGCTTATTTATGCCCCTTACTGTTTCTCGATGTTGTCAATTTTGTAGGTGTCTCCTTCCTTGATGAGGGTCAGAAGAACGTTGTATTCTTCACCTTCGTATTGGTGGGTGACAAGGAATTTGTTCGTGCCCAGTGGCTTGATGGTGCGCGACAGACAGGGTCCTGTGTCGCCACCCCCTTCGTAGGTAAAGAGCCAGATGGCGAGGCAGTCGCCCCCATCGCAGTCGAACTCATATCCGTCGCTTAGGATCTGCCGGGCGTTGGGTGTGATGAACTGCTTCACATAGTCGGGCTCGAAGGACTCGTCCAATCCGCTGTAGAAGGTCTCTAAGAAAGTTCTCTGGGCCTGTATCTCCTGCTCGCTGACAGCTTCTTCCGCCGGTGCAGCGATTTCCTTCGCCATGGAATCTTCCACGGCGGTGGTTACAGGTGCATGTTCTTTCGTTTCTTCGGACTTGCTGGATGAATGACAGCCTGTGATTCCTGACAGGAAAAGGGCTGCGAGAATGAAATGCTGGTACTTCATAGTAGTTCTGTTTTATCCGTTCGATAGATGTTGTTCTCTTGTTTTCCTTTTAAAGCACTGCTTGAAATCGCAGAGACCGCAGGAGTAGTCTAAGTGGCGCACCTGCGCTCCTATGCCGATGATGCCGCTCACGGATTTGATGGGGACCATGAGGGAACTGTCGGTGAGGGTGACACCACACGTTGAGGGGAAGCGGGCGAAAAGTTGCTGCTGCTCGCCGACATGCCAGCCGCAGTAGCCGGGGGAGAAGCGGTTGGTGTGGTGCCAGTCGAGCTTGTCGATGGACTGCTGTAATGCCGTTTCCATCTGGTCGGCACATCTCTCAGCGATCACACTGCCTAAGGCATCGGCAATGAACACGCGCAGGAGGTCGCCTTGGCTTTTGAGCTGTTGCTGGTAGGATTCGAACTCCATGCCCGCGGTACATATAAATAAGGTGTAGGCCTCGCTGCCCCTGAGCTGGTGCCCGATGATCTTCCCCAAGGAGAAGATGGCGGGAAGGGGATCCCTCGTCACGAAGAAGCAGTAGCGGGCGCGGAGAAAGGCTCTTACCTCATCCACGATACGATGTGTCTCTGATACCACGGCAGCATCGGGCATCGCACCATGGTAGCCCATCTGTTCATAGAGATCAGCGGCAGTGATACCTAACATATCGTATGTCAGTTCCTTGGTAGTCATTTCTCAGCAATAGCTGTTGTAATCGTCTAAGGCTTCAAAGAAGGCGCGGATATGGGCGATGGGGGTATGTGGCGGGGTGTCGCATCCGGAGGAGAGCACGAAGTTGGGGTAGGGCTTCATCTTCTCCAAGAGGTTTCGGACGGCAGTCTGCATCCCCTCCGGCGTGCCGTCCTTAAACACCGACACGGGGTCGATATTCCCCATGGCGAGGGCGGTGGGCGGCACCTCTTTGATCACCTCCGCCATGTCGCATTTGTTTCCGAAATGATAGGCAGCGGCCCCCGTGGCCACCATAGCCTGTGTGCAGTGCCCCGTATTCCCGCAGTTGTGCAGCACCACGGTGAAGGTATCATCCTGTACCTGCTCCACAATGGTCTTCACATAACGGGAAGAGAACTGCAGGCAGTCAGCATTGCTCAGCAGTCCGGCGGCGGGCTCTGCCATCACCACACCGTTGGTTCCTGTGGCCTTCAGTGCCTGACAGTATTTCAGGATGAACTGCGTGCATTTCTCTAACAGCAGGTGGGCGGCATCGGGATGCTCGTAGATGAGGATCATGATTTCCGACATGTCGTAGAGCCGTCCTGCCAACGAGAACGGGCCGATACATCCGCCGAGGAGCGGACGGTCGTGGAGGGCGCGTGCCGTCAGCAGGTTCGCCTTCAGATAGGCGGGGATACGTGCCGACTGCAGGGAGGGCACCTGGAGTGCCTCGATGTCGTGCACATCCTTCAGCAGGTGTCCTGTCACGGCAGGTACGGCTACGTCGGAGAAGACGATGTCGGCCCCAAAGCACTCGGCCTCGGCGGTGAGATCCATAATCGTCGTAGCCATGGCACTGGGAAACTCACGGGTGAGGCGCATGATGGCCTGATGATGCACGTTGCCGTTGGTGACGGCTTCGCGCACGCTGTGCCCGTCTAACTCGATGCCGGGGTGTGTCATGATAGGCACCGCCGTCACCTCTTTCTTTTGGATCACCTCGTCGATCCATGCAGACATGTTGATCATGAAGAACTTTGATCTTTGATCTTTGAATTTTGAACTTTAACCTTCGACGTTTGACCTTCAACCTCAGCACCTAACAGCAGAGCCGACCGTTGAAAAGGTTCTCGTCTATACGAATCCAGCTGTGCTCCTATGCCTCGCGCTGCTTTGTTCCCATGCGGGCCTCTACCACGTTGATGACATAGTCGCCGAGTTTCTCGCACTCGTTGATGATATCCATGTAGATGGTGCCGATGCCGTAGGTATAGACATGGTTGTTCACGTCGTTGATGTTCTGGCTCTTCAGCTGGTCGCGGAAGTTGTTGATCTCGTTCTCGATGTTGAACGAACGGTTCACGTTGAAACTCTCCTTGCGGCCACCCATCAGGTTGTTCATCTGGGTGAGGGCACTGTCGGTGAGTTCCATCATCTGGTGCATGTGGTCGTACTGGCGGTCGATGAAGTGCTCGTTCTTCCCTTGTACCTTGCGGTTGATGGTGCGTGCCATGTTATAGCAGGCATCACCGATAGACTCCAGTTCGCTGATCTCGCGGAGCATGGCGCGGATCTTTCCTTTCGTCTCATCGGAGAGGTGGGCATCGGAGACCTGCTCCAGATAGGAGGCGATCTCTATCTCCATATTGTCGGAGATGCTCTCGTATTTCTCTATGCGGGTGAACAGCTTGGTGAACTTCTGATCGTCTTTCTCGGAGAGGAGCTCGCGCACCATGCCGAACATGCGCTGCATACGTTCGCTGAAGCTGACAATCTCTTTCTGGGCTTCGAGCACCGAGAGCTCCGGAGTCTTCATGAAACCGGCGGTGATGAAATGCAGGCGGAAATCCTCTTCCTCATCGACCTTCTTCGGCTTGATCACCCAGCATACGAAACGCTCTATCTGGGGAATGAACCAGATGAGGATTCCTGCGTTAATGACATTGAAACAGGAGTGGAAGGCAGCCAGGACGAAGTTGAGCTTCTCGGTGGATGCCATGTGGGCCATGTCTTTTCCTAACCAGCCACCTACAGCATCTACCAGCCACATCACACCATCGATGAACCAGTGGAAGACAAACAAGATCCAGATGACACCGAAGACATTGAAGAACATGTGTGCCAAGGCAGCACGCCGAGCCTGGGTGTTGGCAGACAATGCGGCAAGGTTGGAGGTGATGGTGGTACCGATGTTCTCACCTAACACAAGGGCTATACCCTGATAGATGGGCATGGCGCCAGTGGAGCAGAGAAGCATGGTGATCGCCATCACGGCAGCACTCGACTGTACGCAGAATGTCATCACACCTCCCAGGAACAGGAAGATGATCGTGGTGAGGAACGAGTTGGGGTCGAACGAGCGGAAGAAAGCTGTGACGGCCTCGTTATGTCCCAGATCCATCGCCGTTCCCGTGGCTTTCAGGGTGGTCAGACCTAATAGCAGGAAGGCCAGACCGAACAGGAAATCTCCTACGTAACGGTGACTCTTCATGTAGATCAGGATGATACCGAGGAAGAAGCCCGGATAGACGGCTACGCTGATGTCGAACGATGTTCCCAATGCCATGATCCATGCCGTGAGCGTGGTGCCGATGTTGGCACCCATGATGACGGAGATGGCCTGCGCAAGGGTGAGCAGTCCGGCATTGACAAACGAAACGGTCATCACGGTGGTTGCCGTTGACGACTGTACAGAAGCGGTCACGATGGTACCTGTGAGCAAGCCAGTGAAACGGTTGGTGGTCATAGCGCCCAAAGCATGGCGCAGCTGCGGACCTGCCATCTTCTGCAGAGCCTCGCTCATGCTTTTCATACCGAACATCAGCAGGGCGAGTGATCCGAGAAGCTTAAAGATAATCCAAATAGACATAGATATTTAAAATGATTGTTATGCTGCAGGGATGGTATTTTGAAAAATCTGCTGCAAAAATACAAAAAAACTCGTAAAGCGCCAAACAATTGTCTTGTTTTATAAAAAAACTAAAAATAGAATGTTTCTGAAAAAATATGCGTATCTTTACAGCCAAAATCTGAAAACATACGATTGAATGCTTATGAAAACTGTAGAGATCTGGTGTAAGAACAATAACGAACGCAAGGAAATACCCTTGGGATCGAACCTTTCTGAAATCTTTCAGATCTTTGGACTGGAGATGAAATACGGTCCGGTGAGTGCCAAAGTGAATAATAAAGTGGAAGGACTACACTTCCGAGTGTATAACCCCAAGACGGTGGAATTCCTCGACATGGAATCGGCCAGCGGGTCACGTACCTATACGCGCACCCTTTTCTTCGTTCTGTGCAAGGCGGTGCACAACCTCTATAAGGATTGTACGGTGAGCATCAACACACCCGTGAGCAACGGCTACTATGTGGACCTGAAGATCGGAAGGCCCATCACACTGGAAGAGGTGGGACAGATCAGGAAACGGATGCAGGAGATTATCGATGCCGCCTATCCCATCCATCGACATGAGACGACTACCGAGGAGGCTATCCGGCTGTTCGAGTCGGTGGGCGCACACTCGAAGGTGAAACTGCTCAAGAGTACCGGAAAGTGCTATACGGTTTTCTACGACATCAACGGCTACTACGACTACTACTATGGGGCACTGCTTACCAATACGTCGCAGCTCTACCTCTTTGGGTTAGAGAAATATGGCGACGGACTCCTGCTGCGCATCCCTTCAAGGGAACATCCCGCGGAACTGGGCGAGATGACCCATCAGGATAAGATGTTCAACATCTTCAGGGAACACCACCACTGGCAGCGGATCTTAGGCATGAGCACCATCGGTGACCTGAACGAATTAGTGGAAAAGGGATGGGCTTCGCAGCTTATCCAGGTGTCGGAGGCTTTACAGGAGAAGAAGATTGCACGAATTGCCGATGAGATCGCCAACAGAAAGGGGATCAGGATGGTGCTGATCGCAGGACCGTCGTCGTCGGGAAAGACCACCACATGCAAACGTCTTTCGGTACAGCTCGTCACCAACGGCATCAAACCGGTACCAGTCTCGTTAGACGACTACTTCGTTGACAGGGAACAGACACCCCGCGATGAGCATGGAGACTACGACTATGAGCACCTGCACGCACTGAACATCCCCTTACTGAACGAACAGATGAACGCACTCCTCGCCGGGGAGGAGGTGCAAATGCCTCGCTATAACTTCCAAACGGGAAAAAGCACACCTGATGGACGAAGACTGTGCCTGCGCAAAGATGAGGTGCTGGTGGTGGAGGGCATCCATGCCTTGAACCCGGAACTCACGGCACAGGTGCCGCAGGATCAGATTTTCCGCGTCTATGCCTCTGCCTTGACCACCCTTCTGTTAGATGAGCATAACTATGTTCCCACTACCGACAACCGACTGCTTCGGCGAATCATCCGTGACCATAAATATCGGGGTGTGAGCGCACAGGAAACCATCCACCGATGGCCCAGTGTGAGAGCCGGCGAGAATAAATGGATTTTCCCCTATCAGGAGAATGCGGATGCGATGTTCAATACCGCCATGCTCTTCGAATTAGCTGTGATTAAGAGTCAGGCGGAGCCACTGTTGGAACAGGTTCCCGAGAACTGTAACGAGCATGCCGAGGCATACCGTCTGTTGAAATTCCTCAGGTATATCCGGCCAATCTCTGACTCCGACATCCCGCCCACATCGTTGCTGCGTGAGTTCTTGGGAGGTAGTTCGTTCAAGTATTAAACGCTTGCTTCTCGTGAGAAAAGCTACTTTTTAACGAAAAGATTTTGATAATTCAATATTATTTATGAACTTTGCACCCGTTTAAGAGAATATCTGTCACCGATGGGTGAATAAAAGCTTCATTCAAGTATTAATCTTAAAAGAATTATGGCAGAACAATTGGAAGTGAAGGAGCTGGACCAAGTCGTTGTCCGCTTCTCAGGAGACTCCGGCGACGGTATGCAGCTGGCCGGAAACATCTTCTCTACGGTTAGTGCCACCGTAGGTAACGGCATCTCAACATTCCCTGATTATCCGGCTGATATCCGAGCCCCGCAAGGCTCGCTCACCGGTGTGTCGGGTTTCCAGGTACATATCGGTGCCGGGAAGGTTTATACTCCGGGCGATTTGTGCGACGTGCTCGTAGCCATGAACGCAGCCGCCTTGAAAACACAGTATAGGTATGCCAAACCACAGGCTACTATCATCATCGACACCGATTCCTTCGGTCCTAACGATCTGAAGAAAGCTGCCTTCCAGACTGATGATTATCTTGGCGAGATGGGCATCGACCCCGACCGTGTGGTGCAGTGCCCGCTGACTACGATGGTGAAAGACTGCCTGGCTGACAGCGGAATGGACAACAAGGCTGTCCTGAAGTGCCGTAACATGTTTGCCTTAGGACTGGTGTGCTGGCTCTTTAACCGTGATCTGGACCTTGTCGCTAACTTCCTCCGCGAGAAATTCGCCAAGAAACCTGCCATTGCAGAAAATAATATCAAGGTGGTACAGGCGGGATATGACTATGGACATAACACCCATGCCAGTGTGCCCGCTACCTATCGCATCGACTCCAAGGAAAAAGTGCCTGGACGGTATATGGACATTACCGGAAACAAGGCCACAGCCTATGGCTTGATCGCTGCTGCCGAGAAGGCAGGACTGCGCCTCTATCTGGGCTCTTATCCTATCACTCCGGCCACCGATATCCTGCATGAGCTCTCCAAGCACAAGAGCTGCGGTGTGATCACCGTGCAGTGCGAGGATGAGATCAGTGGGTGCGCCAGCTCTGTAGGTGCCGCCTTTGCCGGTGCTCTGGCTGCCACTTCCACCTCGGGCCCTGGTATCTGCCTGAAGAGCGAGGCCATCAACTTAGCTGTGATCGATGAGCTGCCTCTGGTGATCATCGATGTACAGCGTGGCGGACCTTCTACAGGTCTTCCCACCAAGAGTGAGCAGACCGATCTGTTGCAGGCTCTTTATGGAAGAAACGGCGAAAGTCCCATCCCTGTTATTGCAGCAACCAGTCCTACCGACTGCTTCGATGCTGTCTATAGTGCTGCCAAGATCGCCCTTGAGCATCTCACCCCGGTGATCCTGCTCACCGATGCGTTCATCGCCAATGGCTCTGCAGCATGGAAACTGCCGAAGATGGAGGAGTTGCCTACCATTAAGCCTCACTATGCTACACCAGAGATGAAGGATCACTATACCCCGTATTTCCGTGACGAGGAGACAAAGGTGCGCTATTGGGCCGTTCCCGGAATGGAAGGCTATACGCATATCCTCGGTGGATTGGAGAAAGACGGTAAGACCGGAGCGATCTCTACAGATCCAGAGAATCATGATATGATGACCCGTCTGCGTGCGGAGAAGGTGGCTAAGATTCCTGTTCCCGACTTGGAGGTGGCAGGCGATGCTGATGCCGACCTCCTTATCGTGGGCTTCGGCTCTACATACGGTCATCTGTACAGTGCTATGGAGGAACTGCAGAAGAAAGGCTACAAGGTAGCCCATACACAGTTTAAGTTCATCAACCCGCTGCCAAAGAACACCGCCGATGTGCTCTTGCACTATAAGAAAGTAGTAGTGGCCGAACAGAATATGGGACAGCTGGCTGCTTATCTGCGTTCGAAGGTAGATGGCTTCGTTCCTGAGCAGTTTAATCAGGTGAAAGGCCAGCCGTTTGTGGTCAGTGAGTTGGTAAACGCTTTTGAGGACATTTTAAAGAAGTAAGAGATATGAGCTATACAGCAAATGATTATAAAAAAGGACAACCGAGATGGTGTCCAGGCTGCGGTGACCATTTCTTCCTCGCATCACTGCACAAAGCAATGGCAGAAGTTGGTGTCGCTCCTCACGAGATGGCTGTCATCTCTGGTATCGGATGCTCCAGTCGTCTGCCCTATTATGTGAGTCCGTATGCCATGCAGACCATCCATGGCCGGGCTGCCAGTATCGCTACCGGAGCAAAGGTGGCAAACCCGAATCTCACCGTATGGCAGGTAAGTGGCGACGGTGATGGCTTGGCAATCGGTGGAAATCACTTTATCCATGCCATGCGCCGAAACATCGACTTGAACATGATCCTGCTGAACAACCGTATCTACGGACTGACAAAGGGACAGTATTCACCTACCAGTCCGCGAGGCTTCGTGAGTAAGTCGAGTCCTTATGGCACGGTGGAGGATCCGTTCCGTCCCGCTGAGCTGTGCTTTGGCGCACGCGGTCATTTCTTTGCCCGTTCTGTGGCTACCGATAATGCAGAGACAGTGGAAATTCTGAAGGCTGCCTATTATCATAAGGGTGCTGCCGTTTGTGAGATCCTGCAAAACTGCGTGATCTTCAACAACGGCTGCTATGATCCTATTTATAACAAGGAAGGACGTAAGAACAATGCCATCTATGTTCGTCACGGTGAGAAACTGGTATTCGGTCCGAACAACGAGTATGGCTTGGTACAGGATGGTTTCGGCTTGAAAGTGGTGACCATCGGACAGGATGGCTATACATTGGATGATGTACTGGTCCATGATGCCCATTGTGAGGATGATACCTTACAGCTGAAACTGGCGATGATGGATAATGAGCACGGATTCCCCGTGGCACTGGGCGTGATCCGCGATGTAGAGGCTCCCACCTACAATGATGCTGTACATCAGCAGATTGCAGAGGTGTCGCAGCAGAAGAAATACCATAATTTCGCGGAACTGCTGGAGACAAACGACACTTGGGAAGTGAAGTGAAAAGTTAGAGTCTCGCTTGTTCAACTTTCGAGGGTGCGAGGATGCTCGTTCGTTCCTCCGTTTCTCGAATCATGAAGCTCCTCAGCCTCTTCTTAAAATGGGAAGAGACTGAGGAGATTTTCAGAGCTTCTCTCCGTAACAGAGATCACCACAGTCGCCGAAGCCCGGAACGATATACTTGTGTGTATTCATGCCTGGATCGATGGCGGCACACCAGATCATGGAATTCTCAGGCAATGCCTCCTTTACTACGTCAATGCCCTCGGGAGTGGCAATGACACTGGCGATATGTATTGTCTTGGGCTTTCCGGTCTTTACCAATGCCTCAATGCTTGCCGCCATACTTCCTCCTGTGGCAAGCATCGGATCCACGATCATCAGTGTCTTTCCCTTCACACTGGGAGAAGCCATGTACTCCGTATGAACACCTACCTCTGTGTGCTCGCGGTTGGTGTACATACGATAGGCACTGACAAAGGCATTGTCGGCATGATCGAAGATTTCCAGAAAACCTTGGTGGAATGGCAATCCGGCACGTAGCACGGTGGCTATCACCAGCTCGTCTTTGGGTATGTTGACATCAATATTCGCCAAAGGGGTTGTCACCGTTTTCGGCCTGTAGTCGAGTGTCTTCGATATCTCGTAAGCCATGATTTCACCGATGCGTCTGATATTGTTTCGGAATAGGAGGCGGTTGTGTTGATACTTCTTGTCTCGCAGTTCAGCAAGATAAAGGTTCATGATACTGTTGTTCTCACTCAGATTGATTACTTTCATAAGTTTGCCTTTTTTGTTTGCAAAGATAATCATATTCCCTGTTATTTTGTAAGACAGACTTTGCAAAAATGTTTTCATCCCGTTCTTTTTTAAATACTTTAACCGATTTTTATGATCAAAAAAGCATTTTTCTATGCTTAACTTTTTGTGTCTTAGTGATTTTTCGCTAACTTTGCAGGCGATTTGTATTTTAGGGCAAAAAGAGTTTTCACAATTAAATATTGATATCTTTATGGCAAAGTTAGATTTGACACAGTATGGTATTACGGGTTCAACCGTAATCGCACACAATCCATCGTATGAGTACCTCTTTGAGGAGGAGACGAAGGCTGGGCTCGAGGGTTTCGACAAGGGCGTAAACACCG
>DETG01000046.1:24890-53650 GCA_002361535.1 Prevotella sp. UBA3294 | reverse complement strand
GTCGAGATCGCCGGCCGCAAGTTGACCGACATCATCGGCACTGAGGAGTTCCCCGTCGAGGAGTGGGAGCAGATGAAGACCGACGTGACCAAGGGCGGTGCGAAAATCATCGAGCTTCGCGGACGTTCTTCTTTCCAGAGCCCGGCTTATCTCTCTGTGGAGATGATCCGTGCTGCCATGGGCGGTGAGCCTTTCCGTTTCCCCGTTGGCACATACGTAAAGACCGACAAGTACGACCACATCATGATGGCCATGAAGACCACCATGACCGCCGAGGGTGCCAAGTACGAAGTTCCCCAGGGAACTCCCGAGGAGAATGCCAAGCTCGACCAGAGCTACGAGCACCTCTGCAAGATGCGCGACGAGCTGGTAACGCTGAACATCGTTCCGCCTATCAGCGAGTGGAGCAAGATCAATCCGAACCTCTAATCTTTTTCAAGGAAGAGAAAGAATCATCAAAGGAGTTGGGATGCCCAACTCCTTTTTCTTATCATCACATTCAAATGAATATAGACCATACTTTCCGCTCCTATTACCGGCCGCTCTGTCTCTACGCCCTGCATTATATAAAAGAGGTGGAGACAGTCGAGGATATCGTGCAAGACTGTTTCGTGCGTCTGTTGGAGCACCCGTCTGTGACGAATGAGAAAGCGTGGCTCTATACCACCGTGCGCCATGCCTGCATTGACCGTTTGCGCAAGGAGAATCCTTTTGCAACGAATATCGAGCCCGCCGACCTGGAAGGGACACTCAGTGATGACGAGGCGAAGGACCGCTCCGTACATGAGGCCGCACTGTGGACCGCCATCGACAGTCTGCCCCAACGCTGCAGGGAGGTGTTCCTGCTGAGTAAACGCGACGGCAAACGCTACCGTGAGATAGCAGAGGAACTGGGCATCTCGGAAAAGACTGTGGAGCATCAGGTCAGTAAAGCCTTGAAGACCCTGCGAGGGAAAGTCAGTGACTTCTTCTACTTCCTTTGTTCCCTTGCCTGATTCTATATGATGAGAAAGGTCCCGATGAAACGAGAACGTCCAATCACGAAAAAAATCATCAGATAACATAGGGGGAAACCACATTTCATCCGTCATAGCTATGACGACAAAAGGAAAAGGTTGTTACAAAAGCCTTCACCCATGTAGTACCCAAAAGATCTGTTATGATAAAAAAAGGAATGAAACGATTACTATTAGGAACGATGATGATCCTACTGCCCCTCGGAGTCTGTGCCCAACAGCACAGTACCCTGAGACGGCAGATGGAACAACTACAGCAGGAACAAGGTATCCATTTCGTGTATGACGGTTCGTTGAACATCGAGCATCCTTATCAGGGAAAGCCTCTCAAGGGAATGCCCCTCAAGGAAGCCCTACGCGCCCTGTTCGGCAATACCGACATCGAATGGAGCGTGAAAAACCGATACGTTACCTTGCGCCAGAAGAAGACAAAACCAGTCACCCACCGTAGGAGTCACTCGGAAAAACGACATACCTTGAGCGGATATGTGAGGAACGAGAATGGAGAGAGCCTCATCAATGCCACTGTACAATGCGCTACAGCAGCACCGACCGCTACGGCAGCAGGACGATCCACCCATGCCACCACCACCAATGCCTATGGATTCTACAGCATGACACTGCCCGAAGGAAACTACGAGGTAGTGGCCTCCTATGTGGGTTATGCCGAGAGACACAAGACGGTGGTCCTGAAAAAGAACCACCATGAGGACTTTCTGCTGCAAGAGGACAACCAATTAGAGGAAGTGGTGGTGACAGGAAACCTGAACTCACCCGTCCTGACCACACAGACAGGGAAGAGGACATTCAGCCACGATGACCTGAACACCGAGTTCGCCCTGCTCTCCTCTCCCGATCTCATCAAGACCCTGCAACGCTCATCGGGTGTGAGCGAGGGCATCGACGTGGCCTCCGGACTCTATGTGCACGGCGGCAATGACGATGAGAACCTGTTCCTCTTAGACGGGACATCAATGTACACCGTGAACCACGCCATCGGTCTGTTCTCTGCTTTCAACACCGACGTGGTGAAGAATGTGGATTTCTACAAGAGCGGCTTTCCCGCCCGATATGGCGGCAGACTCTCCTCGGTGACCGATGTACGTACCAATGACGGTGACATGCGCCATACCCACGGCAGCTACAGCATCGGTCTCATCGACGGGCGTTTTCAGATAGAAGGTCCCATCAAGACCCAAAAGGAACAGCGGATGATGGAGCGCGGCGAGATCAGCCACTACAGCACCAGTTATAATTTCGGACTGCGCCGGTCGTGGCTGGACGTGATCTCAGAACCCGTGTTCTTCATCGTGAACAAGAAGAAGGATGAGAAAATCAAAATCCATTACTTCCTGCACGACCTGAACGGAAAGATCACCCATGTGTTCAACGACCGTAGCAGGGCATATTTCAGCATCTATTCATCGAAGGACATGCTGAAATCCAGCTACTACTGGGATGATACCAACAGGGATACGGACAAGGATCATCCTTTTCACGACATCGAGGACGACAAGACCCACTTGTCATGGGGCAACCTGAACATGGCACTGAACTGGAACTACCAACTCAGGCCGAACCTCTTTGCGAACTTCAGTGCTGTCTATACCCACAACCGCAGTGTATATGAATACTTCGAAGACTGGCGATACGGACAGGAAGGGAACATGTCGATCGATCATATCGACCGCGTTTACCGCTCCACGATCTACGATGCCACCCTTCGGGCAGATATCGATTACCGTCCGGGCACACGACACCATATCCGTTATGGCGGTGACTTCACCTGGCACGATTTCCGGCCACAGACACAAAGCCGGCACGACTTCGTGGGCAATGAGAAGCAGCAGATGGATTCCATCAAGACCGACAGCCGCAACCACCAACGGGCACAAGAGCTGAACCTCTATGCCGAGGACGAGATGCGCCTGACCGACCGCTGGAGTATGAATATCGGCATGCATGCCACCCTGTTCTGTATTCCGGGCAAGACCTTCTTCCTCGTAGATCCCCGCGCAGCCATGAAATATCAGGTGAGCAACAACACATCAGTGAAACTCTCGTTCACGAAGATGACACAGGCCATCCACCGCATGAGCAGCACCTATCTGAGTATGCCCACCGACTACTGGGTGCCTACCACGGCACGACTTAAACCCATGCAATCGTTCCAAGTGGCAGCGGGACTATACTCCCAAGTCAGCAGCCACTGGTTTGCCTCGATAGAGGGATACTACAAGCTCTCTGCACACATGCTGCAATATACGAACTACAACAGTCTGACACCCCCTGCCAAGCACTGGGACAACTTTGTGATGGATGGCAAAGGACTGTTCTACGGTATCGAAGCCGACGTGCGCTATCATGACCCACGTTTCGACCTCGAAGGCTCTTACACCCTGTCGTGGAACAAGCGGAAGTTTGACGATTTCTATCCCCACTGGTTTTATGACAAGTTCGACAACCGTCATAAGATCAACCTCACGGGTAGGATGAAGATCAGCAGTAAGGCAGAGATGTATGCAGGGTGGACCTGTCATACCGGCTATCACATGACACTGCCGACACAATATACGCTGATGCCCAACCTGCCCGCTGGATACCATGTCAACATCGATCACTGGGAGGCGGATTACAACTACGAGAAGCCCAACAACGTGACCATGCCCACCTACCATCGTTTAGATGTGGGGGTTAACCTTCACCACACCACGAAACAGGGTCATGAGCGGATATGGAACATCAGCGTATATAATGCCTATTGCCGACTCAATGCCATGTTCGTGGAAACAGATCAGAAGAAAGACGGCACACCTTATATCAAAAGCCGCGGTTTCATCCCCATCATCCCCACAGCCAGCTATACCATCAAATTCTAACAACATTTGAAAAGACAAGAAGGAAAAGATATGAGAAAGATTCTTCCAATACTGGTCACGACAGGCATCGCCCTGCAGTTTTGCTCCTGCGAGAACAACTTAGATGTGGAGATTCTCAAAGGCCAGCCCAAATTAGTAGTGTACTGTTTCCCAAGCACAGAACACGACACCACCATCATCGACCTCAGCAGCAGTCTTCCGGCAAGTAGTAATGTGAAACAGGTTAAAGCAGAGAGATTCGCAGTAAAAGGCGCCACTATCACCTATCGGCTGAACGGCGAAGAGTTACCTGTAATGTTCGCCAAGGAAACTACGGGGTACGTTCCGGCAGGGAAATATTACGTGGTTGCCGACCATCATAGCGATGACCACATAAGCATTGAGGCCTCAGCGGAAGGGTATCCCACCATCCACGCACAGACAACAATTCCCAAGGCTCCAAAGATTGAGAAGGTAACATCCCTTCCCGACCACCGTAAATCTTCTACCGGTATCCAACGGCTGGTCACCTTGGCCGATGATCCACATACCGACGACTACTACGCTGTGGGCTATGAGAATATCTATTACCAGCGGGAAATTGTTGCAGAGGAGCCGGAGACTGTCTATGGCGACCCTGTGCGGAAGGTGTATAACAATACCGTCGATATTGAGGATGAGCCGGCCCTCACCCCAGGTAATTCGCTCGATGACTTCTTCGAATACGACAATGACTACTACCAGGATTTCTATCTCTTTAGTGACAACACCTTCACAGACAGCGAATACACCCTGCGGCTGAATGCCACCGACATCCAGCAGTTCTTGGACGACAGTGTCACACGCAAAGGATATTGTGTCAAACTCTATAAGATCTCTCCTGAGTACTACCGCTTCGTCAAGTCACTAAACGACATGAAGAACAACTTCCTGGGTGAGTACGGTCTGGCTCCCTTCTCCCCCACACTTAACAACGTGGAGGGGGGACTGGGATGTGTAGGCGGCTATAGCATGGCCACATACGAGGAGACCAGCTTGTATGAACCCATCCGTGTGAATCAGGAAGCATACTACTGCGACCTGAATGCCCATTGTTTCCAGTTCGAGCTGCAGAACTATGACAGCTGGCAGATCGCACAACTGCAAAGTTATGGTTCTACCGATATTTCTTTTTATGGCAGTGAGTACAGCTTAGGGCCATCATCATTCAGTTGTAACTGGTGCAAGGCGGTGATTCCTGACAACCAGCCAAAGATCCTCCAGGTGGAGATACAACCTGTTCCGGAAGAGAAACGATCGAAGGATTACTACCGCTTTGTCTCACTGATCATGAAAGCGGGCGAACGAACTGTCAGTCTGTCGATTGTACAGACATGGAACGGTGGAAGATATTGGTAACCGAATGCCACGAATAAAGAATCTTAACCTTTAACGACATGATTAAAGAACGGAAAGATAATAGTCTCGACTTCGTGATACACTTTTACGAAGAGGGCAGGTTAGACACGAGGAAGGCACTGAGGAAAGTGAAGCAACACGCAAAACGCCCAGTGGCCCATATCATCACATGGCGACAGAGGATAGCCATCGCTGCCTCACTGCTACTGTTGCTCTGTGGGGGAGGCTACCTCTATTGGAACAGCCATCGGCAGGTTCTGTTAGCTGCCAACGAGAAGGCTCAGCTGTTTATCCTGCCCGACAATACCCATGTCACCCTATCGCCCCACTCCACCTTATTATATAATAAAGGGGATGACAGGACAGTGACATTAGACGGCAATGCCTATTTCGAGGTGCACCGAGATGAACAACATCCCTTCACTATCAGTAATGACATGGCACGAATACAAGTCCTGGGAACGAAGTTCCAAGTAAGAGGCAGCAACGGATCGCAGAAAGTCACGGAGGTGTTTGTCACGGAGGGAAAGGTGGCATTCTCTGCTATCGAGACAGGTCAGCAGGGACTGATCCTGACACACGGCATGAAAGCCCGTCTCCTTCCCGGAGAGGATCATCCACAGCTGATCACCGCCGGTAGCATCAACCAAGTGGCATGGGCCACCGGCCTGTTCCACTTCAACAACACTCCCCTTGCAGAAGTGTTAGCCGACTTGGAGCAGTTCTATCATGTGAAACTCCGCGCTTCTGATACTCATAAACGTCTGAGTGGTGATTTCGAGACCGACAGTCTGGAGGAGATCCTTACACTCATCGAACAGGTGTTGGAGGTGAGGATTATAAGAGATGAAAGATGAGAGATGAGAGATGAGAGATAAGAAATGAGAAATGAGAGATATGATAACCATTATGAGAATATGAAAGGATGTAAAAGATGAGAAGAAGATGGATGATGGTGATGGCAGGAATGTTGTTCTTCCTGCCTACCTTGGCACAGGAAGAGCCTTGGCGGAACAACGGATCGTTCGATATTGGCTTTGCCGCCGATGCATGGAACATCGAGTTAGGATACAACCGTATGCTGACCCCCTACATGGGAGCTGGCATCGGACTGATGATCGACAACGAATACGACAGTAGCGGTCTGATGGACTATCTAATGGAGAGCTTGTCGGACAACAATTCCTATGACAGTTATGATGAGGATCGTATCATGCGACTGAGCCTCATCCCACAGCTCACCTTGCGCACTCCTACCCTGCGGCTCAGCAGGAAAACGGATCCGGGAGACGGTCTGCTGCTACAGGTGCAGCCGGGCATCATGCTCAGTTTCCCCGTCAACGAGACAGAAGAGGTGCCCGACTACCGTGCTGTCCCACAGATACCAAAGAGCGAAACGGGGTACCACTACTATACTCTGCCCACGGTACGGGTGAAGAATGAGAACGGACACTGGTGCTATTGGCGGCTTCGTGCTGCACTGGGCTATCAGTTAGGAGCCGGTTTCCTCTATGCGGCCTACAGCGTGTCGAACTACAGTATCTACGACAGCCGTCGTAACATCCGTCTCGACGGAAAACCCATCCACGACTACCCCCAGCGCCGACTTACCCACACTGTGTCGGTAGGGTTCAACATCGCATTTTAATCGATCAAGAGCTTCCGCAGACGAAACAAATAAGCACACAATTATTTGCTTTTGTGCTCGTTTATTTATACCTTTGCAGCATAGATATAGGAGTAAATAATAACTATCGTTATATAGTAAAAAAGGAAATGGCTTTAATCAAAGAAGTGAACGGTCTGGCCCCGAAATGGGGCAAGAATTGCTATTTTAGTGAGAACGCCACGATTGTAGGCGAAGTAGTGATGGGTGATGAGTGCTCGGTGTGGTTCAATGCCGTGGTGCGCGGTGATGTGTGCCATATCCATATCGGCGACCGCACAAATGTGCAAGACGGTGCCGTGCTGCATACAACCTACAAGATCGGTCCGTTGCACATCGGTAGCGACGTGACGATCGGTCACAATGCCACTGTTCATGCCTGCACCATTCACGACCACTGCCTCATCGGTATGGGCTCAACGTTGCTCGACAACTGCGAGATAGGCGAAGGTTCCATCGTGGCCGCCGGTGCCTTGGTTCTCCAGAATACAATAATCCCCGCCGGAGAGATCTGGGGTGGTGTTCCCGCCAAGTTCATCAAGAAGGTACGCCCCGGACAGACCGACAACGCTGCCCACTATGTGGCTTACATGGACTGGTACCGCGAGCGCGAAGAATAGAATTCCTCCACAGCACGAACACCTTCCTGACACCTCATGAAAGATTATCCCCACCCGCTCATATCCGCCATGCCGATTATAGTACTTATCGGACTGCTCATCACGGTAATTTCCCTCTTCGGCAGCGTGTCTATCACGCTTGTCATTCTGCTGGCCGT
The DNA here is from genome assembly GCA_002361535.1 of Prevotella sp. UBA3294. Taxonomy (GTDB): domain Bacteria; phylum Bacteroidota; class Bacteroidia; order Bacteroidales; family Bacteroidaceae; genus Prevotella. The sequence continues at coordinate 45,934 of DETG01000046.1, read as the reverse complement.
GGGCATGGTGTCGGGTTCGTGGACAACGATTGCCACCATTGGCGTGGCACTTTTAGGCATCAGCCATGCCCTCGGCATTTCCGAGGCTTGGGCGGCGGGTGCCATCATCTCCGAACCATGAACGGTAACTTCCTATAACCGACAGCATATTCTGTCCTATGCCGTCATCATCCAACAGATTTATTCTTTCAATGATTTCCGGGTCTGCTACGGAAATCTTATTGTCAAAGAGTTTCCATACGTTTTCATTGACTTTCTTCAGCCAGTATAACGTCAGACCTGCATGCGAGAACACATACGGCTTCCCGTTGATTATCTCCATGTGTGCAATCTGGAACAAGTCCTTGTATTCCGTGAACGCCTGATGGTACTTGTTCCAGTTCCCCTGATCCATTCGCGTGCCGCCTGCCAGTTCTTCAAAGCGTTCCGAAGCATAATGCTGGTCATGGTTCCCTTTCAGCAGCACAACCTTCTCCTTATTGTTCCGCTTTAGCTCAATAATCTCCATCATGTTCTCGAAGATATCATCAGCCAGACCTTCCTCACCCCTATACGGGTCAAGATAGTCACCCAAGAACACCACCCTGTCAACTATATCCATATACTTTTTGACAGGTTCTTTCCAAAACAGGCGCCCATGCACATCAGGGATTACCAAAATTCTTTTTGCCATAGATCACTTCTCTTTCATTTGTAAAACGTTATCCAGTTGGTCCTGAATCTGTAGCTTGTCGCATTCTTGCTTTCAGGAAACATTCCCTGACTTGTCCTTTTGCATCACGATACCAGGCATAATTCCTGCCTCTGCCCATATCCCGAAACTTACAAGAGGAAACCTACGTATTAGCCTTCCTCCTGTCATCTCTTGGTAAGCGTGGCCTCGGAGTCCAATTCTTCACCATATCCTTCAATCTCCCAATGGCTATTTCATCCTCAGCTAGATAGTACAAAGTGAAATCAATCCACATGCCATTGACGAGATAGCATTTCTCTATAAATAATGCACCTGGCTCTTTACTAATTTGTCCGGTCATTATAAAGTAATCATCACCTTCCTCTTGACATATATTCTGAGGATCTGAAAGATGTTCGACGGCCTCATGAATGTTCCATCCTTCAACATTTGGCTCTACAAACATCTTCAATGAGATCTCCTGCTCTTGTTCACTGGGGTAGTAGAAACGGGCTGTTCCTAACTCTGCCGTATCACATACTACAAAGAAATCAGGATAGCAGACTTCTACGTTGTAATCAGCATCCCAATATGTTTTCATTTTTGCTGACTCTATCCGCTGTTTCAACTGTTGTGTCTCTGTTTCATTTCCTGCCATGTATGGGCTATACACTTTCTTTGGACGGCCACAGGATAGGAGGCAGCTCACAATGAGACAATAGAGGAACCATTTCTTATTCATTTCAAAAAGATATTTATTAGTATATTTATCTGTCATTTACTTTACTACTCCATTAAGTACAGCAATCACCGCCTCCGCATCATCTTCAGTAATTCCCACTTCCGGATTGGTGTGAACGAAGTGGGATTGCTGCTCAGGCAGCATATTGTCCATATCGTCGATGATCGCGTAATGACTTACCTGCTTTCCATGCTTCGTCAGCCATTCCTTGATTTCCTCACCTCTAATATGGAAAAGTTCAATATTGTCGATGTCAGAGTCAAGCAGCATCTCGTCACTCACGGAATTAGGGGTTATACCAATCAGTTTTCCTGGCAATCCTCTTTCATTCCACATTTCCTCCAACTCAGAAAAGCCAAAGCTCTTCCAGGATGAAGAGATCACGATTTCAGCCTCTGTCTCATCCACGATCCTTTTGAGATTGGCAACAGCCCTCGGGTCAAAGGCATAACCATATTGATCCTTGGGGGTGTTCCTATCCATTTGGGTGTACCACCACTTCGTATTCAGCACGCCGTCAATATCTAAGAACAATATCTTTCTTTTTCTCATTCCAACTTCAAATTATATTTCACGATGCAAAAATAATAAAATAATGCGAATTCTATGTTCGTCCTTCTTACATTTTTAATCATTCTTTAAAAGGATTCTGTACATAGACATTAGATGCTGATGTACCGACATAAAACTCTCTTTCTTTTCCAGTGTTTCTTCGTTCATATACAGTCTTTTGTTGATTTCTATCATGATGGAATGATATACCACAGGAACATCAAAAGTCTTGCTGTTTGAGAAAGGCTCATTAATGCCAACAATGTAACCAAGAGATTCAAAATGTTGGACGATGCGTCCAACGAGCCATTTTTCTGGACAAGTCTCATCATCATTATATCCAATACATATGTCTATATCCTTTGGGGTCGGATTCAACAGATTTGGAAGGTTGGAGAAGCTATGACAATCTAGCAACAATGTGTTATCGCCCATTTCAAAGAGTCTCTTTATTGCCGAAGCATGAAAATCAACATATTGGTGAAAAGCCTCATTCCTTGTACTAAATGAGTGGAAGGTACAGGAATCTTCACTTCCCGATGAAACCACTCTGTTGTAACTGATACCAAGACCTTCTCTTTCTAAAGGATCTTTCATCAATCGTTCCACATCACAATAAAGACGACAATAAGGATAGACGAGGTTTTCAACGTTGTCGACTTTTTCGTCCGGTATAAACAACTTGTCTGTAAAATAGTCAATAAGTAATTTCTCTTCGTCATCCAAATCATTGAATGAATGGTTAGAGTGGACAGGAAAGGCTATTGAAGAGTGTGGAATGTGAAGCAATAGGCTCTTATAACACCCGAGTGCTCTTGCCGTTGACTCATTACTTTCCCATTTTGTTTTGCTGGAATCTTCCATGATTTGTTGTTATTAAATCGTTATACAATAAGTGAAATCTATCTTTTTGGGGCATAACGACAAGTAACAACACTTGCTTATGGAGCATAAAAAATCCCTATATGCCTATAGAAGGACACATAAGGAAATCTACAGTCTCTGAGCTTAAATGAGTTTTTGGCGTTTGCCCACATCTGCTTTTCAGCTCGCCACCGTGGCTCTTAGGGATTGCTCTATCCCTAAAGCTCGGTTGGCACGCATTGACTTTGTCTTCGTTCTTCACGACTCGGCCATCCATCCTGGCACGGTGGCTCTCGCTACTCCGAACGTTGTCTGCGTTCTTGATGTATATTTCCATCAGTCGCTCACGTGAATGAGCGCTTCAATGATTCGACTGCAAAGATACTACTTTTTTCTCAAATTTTTAATATAGTCTACAAAAATCGTTAGATAATTCTTCCTCTTCTCGGGCCGATTAGGTGATGGTAACCCCTTTTCTTTATCAATCTTTTGTTGTTGGAATCTAACAAAATCCCTCCAATTGCCACGAAATGCAGACTCTTCCAGTTCAAGCAATTTTTGAGCTTCTTCCGTAAGCTTTGACTTACAATAATCGAACCAATAGTATGATTTCTGTGCACGTCTTTCAACATTCCAATAATAGGTGTCAAGTTCCCCCATCTCATAATAATAGCGGCACATTCTAAAACACCTTGCTGCCTCAAGGTAGTTCTTTTTCTTTTTTGCTTCCATTCCTTCTTCGTAGCAGCCTAAGATTCCATAAGCGTCTTGCATAATTGAATACAATTTGGTATTAATGCTATTTAACCCCTTATCATCTCACATCATTTTCGTAGAAAGCCATAGAAAGGAACTTGGTTCTTTTCTTCTATAGGTGTATTAGTTATCTCTCAGACCGCCTCTTTAAGGTGGTCTGAGGATTTCCGTTTGTAGATAATCTGTAGATAGTTTCTCAAAACCCTCTCAGCGCCCCAGACACCATCAAATTTTCTTTCTTTAGCCATAATTGTAATTGTTATGGTGCAAAGATACCGTTTAAAACCCCAGCTACCAAGAAAAAGACAGCCACAAGCCTTGTGGAATCCCTTTTTTATTCCCAGATAATCAAATCACGAGGAAGCAGGACTCTCTTAGGTTCTCCGCTTTTACCCACAATGTAATATTGGTCAGCAAGTGATGAATTCACCTCTGACAGGAAAGCTGCCCTTACGCGAGAGCATTTTTCATTAATGGAATTCAAAAGGGGATTTGTCACATCCTCAATGCTCTTGATAGCCTGATTGTTTAATCCATAAGGTCTTAACTTAGAATATATCCTTGTCAATTCATTTCTGAAAGAGGGAAGAGTCTTGAAAGCAATACCTTCAGGATGGTTCAAGTACAGAAGATAAATCGCCTTTACCAAAGGTTCCATCTTCACTTCTTTGTTATAATCAGAAAGGATGATGGTATAATCCTTGGTGATAGTTAACCTGCTGAGCTTTACTTGGTTCTTCAGTTTATTGTCACGGAATCCCAATCGCCAGATAGTCTTTTCACAAGGTTTTCCCTCGAAGTACTTGTCCAAGACTTTCTTGAAAACGTCATTGGGGGAAACCAAGTCAAATAGCGTCATGCACGACCTAATCTTCAAATTACCTGGGAAATCAAAGATGTCATCCACTGATGGTTTGTCACTATCAAGCAAAGCCATGGTAATCTCCTTAAGTCGGGAGCCCAGTTCTGGGTGTTCCAGATAGGCTTCAGCCTCTTCTTTTCCATTGAGGCCATAGAACTCGGAGTTATAGCTGTGCCCTAGACCTTTGATTTGAGGAAATATAAACCATATCCGCTGACTCAGTCTACCTCCTTCCCTGATTTCCCTGATAGTCTGATGATATAAATTACCTGTATTCTGGGCTTCAATGAAACGATCCAGTTCATGGCTTACCTCACCAATTTCTAAAGCTTCCAAAAAACTCTTTGGCAGGCTGACATTTTTCAGTTCCAGAGCATCTTTGAAGAATACAGCCATCTCTTTGTCTTGATATCCAGCTATACCACACCCTACGCGAGTTACTAGAAAGAACAATTCTGAATGCCCCTTGGCAAAGGATATGAACCTTTCCACGGCGGATTTCACTTCCGCGTCCTTCCTGACATTCTTTCCATAGTCCACAGGTATTGCATAGCTATGGCCTTGCAGTCCCTCAGGCTGACCCCATACGGCTCCGAACTTTTTTCGAGCTGTTCCAGAAGCACCGCCGGTATGATAGCCTAAAGCATTGCTGCCAAATACAAATATCTGATTGGGCAGTAACCTGTCAATATAGTCAGGGGTGTATCCCCTGTATTTATTATCTTCCATAGACTTTATAGAATTGCTAATGAATAATCATCGTGTGCTATGAATCCCAATCTTCTCAGGCGTTCTATATGTGATGTCAACAAATTCTGATACTTGCAATTCTCCAATTTCAGGATTACATCCTTGGAAAAATCAATTTTTCTTAGGTGCATGGCAGACTTAATGTAATTGCTGTTCTTCGTCTGGGCATTGAGAGCCTCCTGAAGTTCTTCCAGATATTTGACTTTATTAGCCAGTTCATACATCAATAATATATAATGGGCCAAAGCGTCACTGGCGGCAAATATCATGCTGTCGGGATGAACATTGAATCGTCCAGACTTAAATCCCTGTTCATTGAGAGAGTCCTTACAGTTAACAAGATACGGCGGATTATTGAAATCTGCGATTTGCCCAAAGCTGTGCTGAAGTTCTCCTGTCTTCTTGTCATAACAGAAAGCTACACTATCACCATAGCTAATCCATTGACCATTCTTCCAGACCGCTACCAGTGTCGCAAATGAGCCTTCATCATAAAACTTATTTAATAGCATACCACCTTCAGCCTTAGCTTTTTCCTCACATTCATTGTAGAAAGGTTCCCATATACTATCAATCCATTTGTCAAATGCTGGGAAATCACCAATAGGCTCATCTGGCAGATGCTCAACCAGATACCTTGACCACAAGTCTGCGAACACTCCGCCACCTCCAGCACCATCAGACACGGCTATAAAACTATCTTTTGCGATAGCTGCATCCTCATTGACGAGGTTTTCCCCTATCTTTCCTATTGATAATGCTCTCATTGGTTCTTGCTTATATTAGTAGGCGTTCCTATATCCATCAACTTAATAAGCGTCGTCGCATCCGCATTCATACCCATGGCCACATGTCGCCCAGGTCTGTTGTCATTCAGACAGCGGGCAATGTCCTGGTTGTAACGCTCTGGTAGTAAGCTGGACATTTCGAACAGTGTCTCAGCATACACATCACCACCCAGTTCACTCTTATTTATCGGACATGCTACAGGCTTGGCTTCCTGATTAGCAGTAAAATGAATATTGAAGAGTATTACATTACCATCATTGGTAAACATAGACTTCAATTCATTTGCCTCTTGCATGACCTCTTCTTTAGTGGCGTGGTTGAACCATCCATCAGTAATATGTATAATAGTGGGTGGATAGCAGTCTTTCTCATGGTGGTCAATCATCCAGTCTGCGAGCATATCCTTGACATAGTAGAAAGCCTTATGATAGTGAGTCCAGCTTCCATCATGGCGAGCATTTACCCATTGCACTTGCTCCACCTCCTTAACTTGAACACCCTTTCTAGTTCTTATTTCTTTTCTGGTTACTATTTTCGTATAGGGATGGTTCTTCAATTCTTCTGGCGATACAAACTTCCTTCCCTCCAGTTCCCCTTGCCATCCGCTATATGCTTCCTCACCATAACCAACCACTGCGATATCATAATAATGTCTGGTATCACCCATCTTCACACATCTGAGAACTAACTCGTTAATCTGACTGTTTACAATCCTGGCTGCAGCCTCGGCCATAGTCATCTCTTCGCCATAAAGCATGGTTTTCTGCTGCATACTAACGGAATGATCCACAAGGAATATAAACGCAGTAGGCGTATTTCTGGTAATCTGGGCCGTATAGGGTATCTTGGCCTGCATCTTCTTGGACTGAGCCGGAATGGGGATGCCGAAGTTACCTATATTCGTGATATACTTTAGTGGAATGAAATTCTTGACCAAAACTTCGGCTTTATAGTACATTTTTGCCTCGTCACTCATATCAAAGTACCTGCGACCCCAGAATAGTCCGAAATGAACGGCCTTCAAATCATTGAGCGAACCGCCAACAATTGCTCCGTTTTTTGTCATGTTCCTATCTGCATACAATGTATCCTTCCACAGTGCTGCTTCAAGGTCAATCTCTAAGACTACGGGATTAGAGATACGTCCATCATCCATTGCGACAAACATCATCGGATGGTCTGGAACGAAACTCAGTCTGGCATAATATTCCAACCCGTCTCGTAGGTCAAGGGAACGTGAAGTGCTACTGCCACCAGGTTTGGCTATTTTAATGCCCTTGTCCTCACAATCCTTCCATGAGTATATGCCTCCATTCTTAATGATGGACTCCAAGTTGTCTCTATCAGTAAAATGGTATAGCTTACTGATTCTATTCTCTTTGAGTACTTGCTCGTATTCTTGCCAATTATTTTTCTTTTCCATATCCTCAGCCATTATTGATTAAACAGATCTAATTGTATAACATTGTCTGTGCCCTCATTATTATGAGGAATAATCACGTCCTCATAGGGATAGAAACCTTCTACGTATGCCTTTATCAGTGATGCATGAGATAACGGTTTCCTGGCATTCTCAACGTCGGCATTTGTATCGTAGTCCAACAATACAATGGTCTTTGATTTGCTGGCTTCCCTAAGTCGTTCAATGATGTGAGCCACTTTGTTCTCTAAAACCCATTTATAAGAAGGTATATAGATTTGCTTGCGAGCCTCGATATAGCCCAGCAGTTCCTTGCCATTCACGCCCTTACGATGACCTAAGGGCTTCCCAAAACGTCGTACAGTACGTTTAATGTTCTTCATTGTATCATTTTGGAACATCTGGACATCCACATCACAACTTTCAAATACCTTCAGTCCTTGCCAGATAGCTTCTACACAAGTAGCCGTATATCCTTCGCTAAATGGTACAGGTATACCATAGTGAGGATAGAACGGACTCAGCTTTACCAGTCCATCCTTCGCCCCACTCGTCACGTCTGCCAGTATCGCATCCGGATACTTCTTCAGTATCGTAGTAGCCTTCTTCCGTTTCGACTCGATGATGATCATAAGTTCTCTTAAACTTATTTAGGAGTTCTCTTAATTTACGCTTTTATATACCATTCTCCATAGGTCTTACCATCTTTTCGAATGATTTCAATGCCCAATTCCTTCATGGCGGCAAAATCTCGTTGGACTGTCTTCACTGACACATTAATTCTATTGGACATTTCCTTCAACGTAATATTGGGTGTCGAGACTATCAGCTCAAGAATATGCATCTGTCTTTCAGTCAGTTGCTTCTGGACATCCTTTTGGACATTCTTTAGGACATTCTTTAGGACATCTGACATTTCACGTTTGTTTTCCTCAGAGATTTCCTTAGGATTCCTAACAAGTTTCATAACTGGTAGGTCCAACTCTACCTCGTCTAACTCTACCTTGTTTTTTAATTCTGGCTCCCCCCATCCAGCCTGCTTCCATGCATCTAATATGAGTGGAAAGCCAGAACCGAGGTTCTCTCCATAGCCCACCATGCGCAGCATATTCTGAATCTTTGGGTTACGCGCATACGACACTCCGCCCTCATATATCTGCTCGACAGGTATGCGCAAAAGACCAGGATTGCGGAAGACCAATTTATCATCATGCTTCTCAATTCGCAACACACCAGATTCCATCATCATATCTGCATGAATGATGGCATTAGTAAAGGCCTCTCGTACAGCCTTATGCTGAGGTGTGTCATCATCTCTCTGTACACCAACCATACGGAAAGGTCTGGGAAGATCGAATGTCATTTTAGGCAACACGATGCTAAAGAACTGGTATAGGTTGTTCTCCCAACGCCCATCATAAGTCAGACGGTCACTATAACGCTCGTCACCTATCAGATTACACATATTGATGTAGTCCATACGGAAGTTTGAAAAGCGTTCACGTACTGCCAGACCAGTACCAAACATCATCAGTCCCGCCATTGTCAGAGTTTCCTTCCCAGTATCCCTATCAACAACACATCCCCCCAAATTCTTTAAGAATGTCAGGTCATCCACTTCATTCCAGATATGTCCTTCATTCTTAAATTGGAATAGTGTACGATAGCGATGAAGAGAGTCGAGATCAATATCGCGCATGTCGTATTTCTCCATCAAGAGTCCATCATTTCCATCATCATAAGAGTCGCGAATCATTGCATTTATCTGTTTCTTTGTACAATGATGGTCACCCTCATAATCTCTACGGAATGTATTCTTATACACATTCTCGTTCAGATAAATTGGCTTATCGTGAAAGTCTGCCTGTGGCACTTGGATACACACTATCTCATTGCCCTCAATGTCAATGACATCGACATCATCATCCGTCAGAAGATTCTGGCTTACCTTGTTGCTATTGATGGTGTTCCAGAAGTCTTTCTTGATTTTATCTGCATCTTCTACACCATGAATTACAAATCTTTTAGCAGGATCTTTTTCCTTACGATGTTCCTCAACACCAAGCAGGATTGTCCCGCCTACGGTATTGGCAAATGCAGAATAGGTTTCCCATATTGATTTGGGTACCTCCTTTTCTGCCAATTTTGCTTCTAAGGTAACTCTTTCACCCTTAAGCAACAATTGTTTTATTTCGTCTTTATTCATATCTTCTACAAAGTTACATAAATTTGTTCACATATTCTTTCTTATAACCATTTTTCACATCCTACAGAAATGTAACTTTACAATTCTAGGAACTTAACAAAATCTCTCCCTCTTTTTGTAAGGAGATGATCCAGTACATGAACAGGATGAGAATTGGATTCTATTTTTCTATTCAAAACATTTTCAACAATTAATCCATTCGAAAACAAAACTGTAGTAGCTTCAATAGCATCATCAATTGAAATTCCTAACAATTGTGTTAACACGCCATCTGCTCTAGATGAATTCCATGAAGTTTGATATTCATTATTAATGGGGTCAGGAATAATCATTCCATAACGTCTATTATAATTAACAGGATCCTCCAATACAGCGAGTACATCCAATTCCGTCTCTGAAAGATTGTCTAATATTCTGAAATACCGCTCTGTCTTGTCATAATTGCATTCACTGGAAACAATACTATTGGCTAATATATTTTTAAAGTATTCTCGTTTTTTTGCTTGCCGCTCTAAAACAACGTATCTTGTTGCTTCTTCAAATACGTCTTGAAAATCTTCTTTACTAATAAAATCTTCATTTATCTTTTTTTCTATAGTATTTACTTTCTCATCCAATGAATGATAAAAATCTTCTAACCTTTCTATCTTTCTTTTAACTTGTTTAGCTTGTAGTTCATTATAGATTGCAACGGCTGTGGCACCTACAGGAAAAGAGCCTAATATAGATTTCAAGACACCTTTCCCAATTAGTGGCAGATTATCTTTAGCATTATTCATATTATTTATCCTTTTTTTCTTCCAATTCTTTAATCTTATTTTCCAGAACAATTATGCATGGTCCTATGTCTTCGCCTGCAAACTGGGAATTCAGGGCTGCTGGCGCAACCTTGCGATCAAAAAGTCCTAAGACCTCTGGAGGTAATGTCATAGCATATTCGCTGATAGCAGTACATACTTCGCGAATCTTCTTTTCGCGATTTCTTTTATCTTTCCATCCTTTAGCTATATACCATTCTGTATACAACTCCTCCAATCTCTTCTTTATCCATAACAATTCATCTATTTCCATAACTTATCAATTTTCTGCAAAAATAATACGTTCAAACCACATATGCAATTATTTAACAACGACCTTAAGAATTTCTAAAAGCCCTTATCATTCCATCACTCTATAAATATCATCATCACCCTCACGACATAATGTAACTAACTTTGCTGTTTTCAAATCAACAGAATCGCCAACAGTCAAAGAACTAGTGCTGAGGAGAGGAATATATGTTTTACCTCCAGTATTCATAAAGAAACAAACACTGTTGCCATATTGCGAGGGTACTACTTCCGCCTTAGCAACTGCAGCAATTTCATCAGGGCTAAAAGGTCTCGTATCTTTTATTCTCCAACCATGATTTTGATCCACCAATTTATCTTTATAATTAGGTAACAATTTCTCAAATTTACTTCTAGATCCAACTGGGATAATAATATCCTTCAAGGATTCACAGTTATCAAAAGTTGTTACTCTATTTGCATGCAACCATATTCCACGACTTGGAATAAGATCTCCAAAAGACTCTACACTGCTAGGTATATATACAGAATGCAATGAAGCACAACCTTTGAAAACGGAACCTCCCATCTTGACGAGGCCTTCATTAAATTTTATAGATTTAAGAGATCTGCACCCGGCAAAAGAAAAGTCTCCAACCGTTTCTATTTTTCCCAAATTCTTTATTTCAGATAAATTGTGACATTCCCCAAAAGTTGAATCGCCTATGCACATAACACTTTCTGGAATTGTAATAGATACTAACTTTACACACAAATCAAAAGCTCTATTATTAATATATTTAGTTCCTTCCCGAATAGAGTATTTTACGATGTCACTCGGTGCTTTTATTAAATGTGTCTTATCTGCACTATACTTAACTCCATATTCATCCGTCCACTCTTCTTTTAAATTATGCTTGTCACGTAAATCCGTATTGTCTGATATAGATTTTGTCTTCTTGCGTGCTAAAAGAGAGGCAAATGAACTCAAATCAGGCATATCTGTTATTTGAATATTTCTATCATTTGGGATAAAACTTTTAAACTTCTCAATAGAGTTTTTGGGAACCCTTACTAGCTTTAATGATTTGCATCCCTCAAAAATAAAATAATCTTTGTAATTGTATGGCATATCTAATATTTTACCATCCACAGGGAAATGATAATAGAAATTGTCTAAGAGTGATAAAGGCAAACTTATTTCTTGCAAACTATCACAATATGAAAAAGCGCCAGGACCAATACAAGTAATATGATTCGGCAAATGGACTTTCTTCAATCCCACACATCCGCTAAAAGCCCATCCTCCAACCATACATAATAAAGTATCACATCCAAAATGTACATCACTTAACAATTTGCATCCTGCAAAAGCATTTGGAGCAATAGCTATAAGCGTTTTAGGAATGGTGACAGACACAAGGCTATTGGCACATTTAGTAAATGCTTCTTTGCAGACCATTTTTGTGCCAATTCGGATTTCATAATTCACAAGATTGGAAGAAGCTTGTAATAGTCTGTTTCCATCTTTGCTATAAACAACTCCATAATCATCCATAAAACTATCTTGGAAATCTGATGAAGTTACATTAGGATTAGGTAATTCTCCTTCTTCTTTCTGACTGCTTGCCCAACTTCCATTTATCTCATTTCTCTTTGCAATCTCTAAATACTTTTCATATTCATCTTTATTTGGAGTAACTCCAAGACCGATTCGATAAAATAATGCCAATTTATAACATGCTTTGCTACAGCCTAAACCTGAGTGACATTCTTCTACAATTCTTCTATACCATAAAATGGCAATACTTATATCTTGTATTACACCATGGCCTTCTTCATAGCAATTTGCAAGATTATACATTCCTTGAACACACCTATTTTCTGCTGATAATCTAAAAAATGATGCGGCCTTTTCTGGGTTCTTTTTAACTCCCAAACCCTCCTCATACAAACATCCAAGGTTATTCATGGCTTCGTTATTCTTTTTTGCAGCCTTAGAATACCAATATATAGCCTTTTTATAATCTTTTCCAACATTATATCCAAAATGGTAACTGCCTGCCAATTCATATTGTGCAGAAGTATTTCCTCTTTGAGCATCTGCAATTAATTCTTTTAATTCGGAAGAAACATTCTCATCTTTATTAGTATATGAATATCTCGAAATCTGAAATAATTTATAAAATGATGACGGAAGTGTTTTATTTGCAACGGCAAAAAGAAAAGCAGAATACAAATTAATGAAATCTTTTTCTACCAAATATTGATAGAATTCTTCTAAAAGTTGGCAATCACTCAAATTATGATAGTCTTGCCTTGAAAATAGTAGACGATCTGATGCGCCATATTCTCCCAAAAGTGAAGGTTGTAAAGCAATTGCTTTCAAGGACAGGAGAATACAGGCAAAAGAAAAATCATCGATATGCTCATCAAAATCCGTATTCTTTCTGTTTGGGTGTTGGAAGTCAGGACTGCCTAATTCTCTTGCCTTCTGACCTTTCATGGCTGGCACATACATGCCATCGTAATCCACCAACATCAAAGTGCCATCAGTCTTCACAAGGATGTTGTCCGGTTTCAGATCGCCATGGGCAAAGGGTTGGGGCATCAGCCACATCGCCAAGCGACTGAACTGATAGGCAAGCAGCGACAGCTCATACTGATTATCAATATGCTCACGAATGTACTTATCCAATGTCTGACCTTCTACCCAGTCCATCAGCAATACCGGGAACTCACTATCCTCAGAATTGCTGGAATCCACAAATAATTCTTTTTCCAGATACTTGATGGGTGTGAGGAAGGTGCTGCTGACATACTCCAATTCCTCTGCTATCATGCGATAAGCCTCTGCACGTCCTTCCTGCTCCTTAAGGAAACACTTTACAGCATGCAGTTTCCCTGTCTGCTCGTCTTTCATCTTGAAGACGACGGCAAAGTTGCCACTCGTCATCACAGGTTCCCCATCCTCACCCAATACAGGACGAAGATGGTTCAACTGTTCGAAGTTCTCTTCTGATGCCTTAATGGCTTCAATATATTCAGATATTAGAGGATAATTCATACGGCATTAATTATTAGTCGATATTCCAATAAGCTTCCGGATCACCATCTAAAGCATCCATAAGCCCATAATTATCATGGTCTTCACTGTTCCTCTTTTTGCCTTCCTTCATTAATTTCATAAGCTTGCAAGATTGCCAATAATTGTAAAAAAAATCCTCATCTTTCAGGGGGCTGTGTAGTTGTTCTAGAAAGGTTTCTTCAAAGCAATCTAAATTATTTTCGAAAAGTGCGTAGGATTTTAAGATTGTGCTATCAGTATCTACTTTTTGAAGTTTAAAAGCACCTTTGTAGAGCAGTTGTTCAATAGAGTCATTGTCTATTATTTTAATAGCAATGATAGAATTCCTAAATTGGTAATCAGAATAGAAAGAATCTTTTATTTGATATAGAAGAACATAGCACTTCCCCCAAGTTCTTTCATCAGGTATATAAGGATATTTTTTGACAATAAATACCCAATTGTCAATAGGTTTAGTTATATATTCAAATTCACAGGGAAGAACTTCCTTACCATCTTTCAATAATCCGAGTTTTCCTCGATAAACAAAAGTATAATGCTCGTCTATGGTCTCGGTCCACTTATAATAACTTGATTTAGTCATCTTATTCATATATATAACACACCGCTCTTCATTGGCACAATTTGGGTGGTTAATCCCCAGAAAAGTCGTTGTGTTTATAATACTAACTTTATCAAACAGGGCGTCGTTAGGAAATTTGATAGGAACACTATATCCCTTAAAATCCCCATACAGAACATCGTCTTTTAAATATAAACGACCTCCTTCTAAACTGTGTTGGGATGTAAACCAATAACCAGTAATGCGATCAACATATTGTAAATGGCAATCAAAAGGAAAAATAAGATCTTGATTCAATATGATCCATTTTCCTCTCTTTCCAACATGAAACCTGTTACGTTCCCATAAGTAATTAGATTTCTTAGGAAACAGTTTCCATTGCCTTCCATATAAGAATCTATATGTAGAGGTCTCATAATGGTATTCGAAGTCATTAAAACCACCCAATAGAAAGTTACCCTTAGTATCATATAAATCATATGAGCCTGTGTAAATGGTTCTTTCCTTGTCGCCCTGGATTCCTGTAAAAAAGTCACCACCAGAAGCACAAAGAATCAGATTTTTATTATCATCGTATTTGTGAAACGACACCAAATCATACAAACAAGGAATTAAATAAACGCCATCCTTGTTGAGGCAGCCCCATTTATGTCCATTAAAAACACTTGCTATTCCTTCACATATTATGGTATATTTGTCCAGCCCCATTTCCCTTAGCAGCTTTTGGGGAATATTGCCCTCAATAAAGAAATTCTTTTCGGGTTCTTTTAAACATAGCATATAAAGAGTTTCTGCAGATAAATAATTCTTTTGTAAAGCAGCGGTAATAACTGATAACAAATTATTTAATTCGTTATCTTCTGATGACGTTAATACTTTCCAGGTATAAGCATCGGACAAGTTGCGGTAGTCCTTTTCTGAGAACAGGAGACGATCTGAAGCACCATATTCTTCCAATAATGAAGGCTGGAGGGAAATGGCCTTCAGGGACAACAGAATGCTGGCAAGAGAGAAATCATCAATATGTTCATCGAAATCATTCTCTGTTCTTGATGGATGACGGAAGTCTGGACTGCCTAACTCGCGGGCTTTCTGGCCTTTCATGGCTGGCACATACATACCATCGTAATCCACTAATACTAATGTTCCATCGTCTTTCACGAGGATATTGTCAGGCTTCAAGTCTCCATGAGCAAAAGGTTGCGGCATCAGCCACATCGCCAAACGACTGAACTGATAGGCCAACAGTGAGAGTTCGTATTGATCATCGATATGCTCTCGAATATACTTATCCAAAGTCTTGCCTTCAACCCAGTCCATCAGCAAGACAGGAAACTCTGTCTCATCAGAATTTTTTGAGTCCACAAACAGTTCCTTGTCCAGATACTTGATGGGCGTGAGGAAGGTGCTGCTGACATACTCCAGTTCCTCTGCTATCATGCGATAGGCCTCTGCACGTCCTTCCTGTTCCTTCAAGAAACACTTTACAGCATGCAGATTCCCAGTCAGCTCGTCTTTCATCTTGAACACCACGGCGAAGTTTCCACTCGAAAACACAGGTTCTCCATCCTCTCCTAATACAGGCCGAAGATTCTTTAACTGTTCAAAATTGTCTTCTGCAGCCTTAATGGCCTCTACGTATTCTGATATCAAAGGATAATTCATAGATTATCTGTCATTAGATAATGCAAAGATACGAAAAAAGTTCAATTCACGAATGTTTTTCCTCAAAAACTTCCATTTTCACAAGGCTTGTGATGGGGCAAAAAAACGGCGTTAAAAACAAACTTTTGGGGAATGCCTATATTTAATAGGAAATGAATACTCGATCATACCCCCATAATAATCCTGTTAATTCTTCAGACATCTGAAAAATATGCTCCTTACCTCCGATAAACTCTATGAATTATTGGTTTCGGAATAACTGTTCTGCCTGGGGTGCAATTTCTCTCAGCAGCTGAGAGTCTTGGAGTTCCTTTCTTATTCCTTTCATAAAGAGCTACATTCTACTCATATAACTCTGAAATCAGTCTTGTTATCAATTCGCGTATGTTCTTTCTATATGAGCTCTTGTGAATCAAACGCAATGAGGCTTCTTCCATATTAGCGCCTTTATTTACTTCTATCATCATAGACTTATATTTGATCACCGGGACTTAGATTCTTTTTCTTTGAACGGGGGGGCACGGTGTTCACTTTTGTCATGCGACATCCGGTTTCTCGCGAGCGCGCGCGAGAATTTTATGCAATTGAATATTCACTCTAATTATCGTCCTCAATATAAGGTAATTCTCCTAAAAACCTGTCGAAGTCACTTTGGAAGAATAACCTACGCTGATGACGGCATCGAGGTTGTAGAACTGAAGTGTGCGATTGACATCTCTGTTCCCTTCACGTCGAACTACCGAAATTTTCTCGGTAGTTGCCTCCCTTCTTAATTCAGCTGTATCATAGATATTCTGCAAATGCACACTTATGTTATCAGAGGTACAATCAAACAACATAGCCATTGCTTTCTGCGTACACCACACCGTTTTATCCTTATAGTACACCTCTATGCCCTGTTCCTTTCCTTCTATCTGAAAGATAAGGAACTCGGCGGTGCTGTTTCGTATTTCTCTTCGTTTAGCCATCTCAATATATTTAAAGGTCCTACCGACTGCAAATATAGCAAATTATTCGTTAAGCCACAAAGTTTAACCGTTAATCTTGACAAATTATTCGTGATTCCTCAAGCCCCTTTTATGATGGTTATTGCACAGATGCGATTTCATTCAGAAACACAGTCTTGATTCAATAGAATCACCGGAAAATCACCGGGACGGTTTTGATTCATTTTCTTTGAACGGGGGGGCATGGTGTTCACTTTTATCTTTCCGCATCCTGTTTTCTCTCGCGTGCGCACGCGAGAATTTTCTGTTTAAGGGTGTAAGGGTGTCATAATGCCGATAAACACTGGGCTTGCACCCTCCTGAGAAGGGTGTAAGGCCTGTGTTTATCAGGGTTTTGCACCCTTGAAACGGAAAATCCTATATCATAAACTTGAAATTCCTCCCTGTGGGAGTCCCATCAATGTCTATTGCGCCATCTTCATCACATCGTCGAGCGTGAACTTTCCCGAGAATACCATCAGCGTTAGTTCCTCTTTGTCTTCGACCTGCATGACCACGGCCGACTGCTGTTTGGTTATACAATGGAAAATGTTCACCTTGCTGTCGTCCTCGTTCATCTGCATCAGCAATTCGTACTTACCCTTTGCTAAAATGGCCTTGACGTCGCTCTTCAGTTTCGTCTTAGCGGCATTGTTCTCCGTATTGATAATCTGAATACCCGTCAGTTTGCCGGCCAGGGTCTTGATGTCAACGCCGGGCACCGAAGGTGTGGCGTTTCTGCCCGCCATGCCGAGCATGTATTTCGAGATATACACGTAGGTTACGTTTTTCATGTCGGCATATTTCTCGAATGCCTTCACTTGGGCATTGGCATGGAGGCTGCACGAGGCCACCACGATGCCGATGAGGATTTTTATGATTATCTGTTTCATGTTATTTCATTACCTTTAGTTTCTCATAGAATGATTGTTCGGTCTTCTCGCTCAGGGCTTTTGCCTTTTCCAGATGTCCCATGCCCTTGTTCAGGTTCATGGCAAGCATGTTAAGTGCGCGTTCGGCCTCCTGTTGTGCCTTCACGGGGTCTTGGTAAGTATCCTGTTCGGCAAAGCCCACCCCCTGCCCCTTCCGAGAGGGGAGTTCTTCACGTTGCAGGTAGTGAATCCCCAAACCGAAGACAAGGGCAAGGCAGGCAGCAGCAACGTAGCGCACGACTCTTCTCAAAGGAGAAGCTACCGACTCCCCTCCCTTTGGGAGGGGTTGGGGGTGGGCTCCCCACTCATCAATCTTCTTTGAAAGTCGTTCCTCCAAACCTTCCGGTATGGGGATTTGTTCCAACGTTTTCAGATTCAGTTCGTCCATGTCTTCGCGATTTTGTCAAATTGTTCTTTCAGTTTCTTTTTCGTTCGCATCACGATGATGCGGATATTGCCTTGCGAGAGTCCGGTGTCGCGCTCAATCTCTTCGTAGGAGCAGTCGTCCACCGCGTGCATCTGGATGATTTTGGCGTCTCTTTCGGATAGTTCCCGGATGAGTCCTTCCAGTTGTCTAACCTCGTCTCTCGCGTCTATCTGGTGGTCGAGGCTCCGTTCGTCGGGCGGATCGTCGCCGTTCTTCAGTTCCGCCGAGGCATCAAGCCGTTTCAGTCGCCGCTGGTCAACATAGAGGTTTCGCATCATGGTCACGAGATAAGCATCCCTCATGGCCTCGTCAGGCAGGTCGTCGCGCTTCTGCCAAAGTTTCAGGTACAAGTCCTGAAGCAGGTCTTCGGCATCCTGCGCATTGCCCGTCAGGTGGTAAGCCACCCGATAGAGCAACCTGTAGTGGGGCATGAACCGCTGCTTGAACTCCCGTGCGTCCATTCAGTTATTTTATTTCGACCTTAGTGTCATTCACTTCGGTCTTAACCTTCATGCCTTCTTGCATCATTTTGGCAAAGTCGAACGTTCCGTTGATGACTACCAGATGGGCCTCTTCGTCCGAAAGAGCCAGAACGACGTTGGTGGAACGCTCTCCGTTCTTGGAGAGATAGATCTTCACGATTTCCCCATCATCATCTTTCGTGTCCATCAGCGGTTCCCATTCCTGACCTTTCAGCAGATTCAGGGCCGTTTTCGTGAATTTCTTGATGCTGCCTTTCTCTTCGCACGAGAAAACTTTGATGTTGTCGAACTGATCATAGAAATCCGCTTCTTTACCCTCCGTGGGCTTGAATTCCATCTCGCCCAGCTGCAAGCCTTTTCCCTCCATGCCTGCGAGTTTTATCATGTCCTTATTGACCTGCACATATTCCACGCCCTTAATCTTAGCCAGCTCATCGAAGTCTGCGCTTTGGGCGTGGGCATTGGCACACACGAATACTAACATGGCACAAATGGCCCACTTTCTCACAGTCCGCAAAGGACTGAACGTTTCAGATAATCTCTTCATCTTTCCGGTTGTTATTTGTTGATTTCTTTACTTTCAAAGTGTCATCGATGAACGCTTCTATATGTTAATACGTATTTTCCAGCAAATTTGTTACAAAGATATTGCTTTTTTAAATCTGTGAACACCGGATACTAACGGTCCCTGTGATCTCCAAGAATCAGATGAAGAGAGGAACCGTATGTCTCAAAGTACAGATTACCAACAAGTATGAAGTTTGGCCTCAGCGATACAGTTATCAAAGTACAGCAAGATGTATTTCTCCAGCACGCAAACAACAAGAAGGGGCTGAAGAATACTTAAGCCGTTCACCGACTTTACAATTACTTCTCCATGGTTGCTGAGGAATAAGACAAAAGATTATAGTTTGACAGAAGCCAAGACCTTGTCGGTGGCACCAGCCTGATCTTTGACGAAATGGCCTGCCTTGCTGCCACTTTCCTGAAGGAAAGCCTCATCAGAGGCCAAACGATCCATCAAACGGCAGAAGTCTTCGTAGTTCTTGATTTCGAAACCACCGCCGCAGGCTTTCAGATCCTGGGCCTCCTGGAACTTCTTGTTGTTGGGACCGAAGATGACGGGCATATCCCAAACAGCCGCTTCGAGCGTGTTGTGGATACCCACGCCGAAACCGCCACCAATATAAGCCACATCACCATAGTTGTAGATGCTACTCAAAAGACCGAAACAGTCGATGATGAGTGTGTCAGCCTGGGCAGCCTCCTCACGGGTGGTCTGGGTGAAGCGTACGATTTTCCGACCGTTGGCCGTTTGCAGTTTAGAGATGATTTGCAGCAAGTGATCCTCACCGATGACATGCGGTGCGATGATGAGCTTCCAGTCACGATGCTCGTTGAAGTAGCGGATGAAGATGTCCTCATCGGGAGGCCAACTGCTACCTGCCACGAACACATGAGGTGCATCTTTAACAAAAGCCTCAACGAGAGGCAGTTGCTTGGCCAATGACTTGATCGTCATCACACGGTCGAATCGCGTATCACCCACAATCTCGGTTTCCGTGATGCCGATCTTAGCCAATAGCTGTCGGCTTTCCTCGTTCTGTACGAAGAACTTGGTGAAACATTTCAGCACGCGAGAATAGGCACGTCCATACCAACGGAAAAAGATCTGGTCGGGACGGAAGATGCTGCTCACGCTATACGTAGGAACACCACGGTGTTTCAGGATATGCAGATAGTTATACCAGAACTCATACTTAATGAAGAATGCCATCACGGGGCGCACCGTGCGCAGGAACCGACGTGCATTAGTCACCGTGTCGATGGGCAGGTAGGTGATGATATCAGCCCCCTCGTAGTTCTTGCGCACCTGATAGCCCGACGGCGAGAAGAAGGTGAGCAGGATTTTGTATTCGGGATGCTCCAGACGGATACGCTCGATAATGGGACGTCCCTGCTCGAACTCACCCAGTGAGGCAGCGTGCACCCATACATATTTGGCATGGGGATCCACCTTCTGTTTCAATGTCTTGAAAGCAGCTCGCTCACCACGCCACATCAACCTTACCTTATGATCGAAGATAGCGGCAATGGCAACGCCCAACTGGACGAAATACATGATGACATTATACATAATGGTTTTGTTTTATGCAACGATACCTCGTTCAAGCAATCACTTCAATAGCCCGGCGCAGGCGGCGCAAAGTCTCCTCCTTGCCTAAGAAGGCAGAGATGT
>DETG01000046.1:335-24852 GCA_002361535.1 Prevotella sp. UBA3294 | reverse complement strand
GCAGAGATGTCGAACATGCCGGGGCCCTTACCGATACCGACGAGAGCCAAGCGGAACGCATTCATCACATCGCCTAACTTATACCCTTTCTTCTCCACCCAGGCCAAGACCACCGGCTCCTGTCCTTCGATAGAGAAATCGTCGATGCCTTCGAGCACCTCAGCCAGTTCACCCATCACCTTGGGAGAATCCTCTTTCCAACGTTTCTTGACCGTCTTCTCGTCATACTCCGTTGGCGGGATGAAGAAGAACGAACAGAGAGGCCACAGCTCCTTGACGAAGTTCACACGATCCTTCATCATGTGCACCACCTGGCGAACCCGGTCCATCGGCTCCTCTACGCCGTTGCCTCCCACGATGGGAGCGAAGAGCTGGGCAATCTCCTCGTCACTCTTCTTCAGGATATACTCATGGTTGAACCAGATTCCTTTCTGATAGTCGAACCGTGCACCGGCTTTCGAGCATTTGGAGATATCAAACTGTTCCACCAGTTCGTCTAAAGTGAACATCTCCTGCTCAGTGCCGGGATTCCATCCTAACAGTGCCAAGAAGTTAATGACCGCCTCAGGGAAATATCCCTGCTCACGGAAGCCGTTGGACACCTCGCCCGTCTTCGGGTCGTGCCACTCCAAGGGGAACACGGGGAATCCCAAGCGGTCACCGTCGCGTTTAGAGAGTTTTCCTTTGCCGTCGGGTTTCAGCAACAGCGGCAGATGGGCAAACTGCGGCATGGTATCCTCCCAGCCGAAAGCCCTATAGAGCAGCACGTGCAACGGAGCACTGGGCAACCACTCCTCACCACGGATCACATGACTGATCTCCATCAGGTGGTCGTCAACGATATTCGCCAAGTGATAGGTAGGCAGTTCGTCGGCACTCTTGTAAAGCACCTTGTCGTCGAGGATATCGCTCTTGATCACCACGTCGCCGCGAATCAAGTCGTGAACGTGCACCTCCTCACCAGGCTCCACCTTGAAGCGCACCACATACTGCTTGCCATCGGCCATCAGCTGCTCTGTCTCCTCTGTCGGGAGTGTCAGTGAGTTGCGCATCATTCCACGGGTATGTGCATCGTATTGGAAGTTCTTGATCTCAGCACGTTTGGCCTCCAGCTCCTCCGGGGTATCGAAAGCGATATAGGCCTTGCCGTCGTCGAGCAGCTGATCCACATATTTCTTATAGATGGCACGACGTTCACTCTGACGATAGGGACCGTACTTGCCTCCGAAGCTGACACCCTCATCAAACTTGATGCCTAACCAGCGGAACGACTCGATGATATACTCTTCGGCACCAGGCACGAAACGGCTGCTGTCGGTATCCTCGATACGGAACACCAAGTCACCGTGATGCTGACGTGCGAACAGATAATTATACAGGGCGGTACGTACTCCGCCGATATGCAAGGCGCCTGTTGGACTGGGCGCAAAACGCACTCTTACTCTTCTTTCTGACATTTTATATTGAATTTTGGGTGCAAAGTTAGTTATTTTTATTACTTTTGCAAAGGAAAGATAAGAAAAAGAACAAAATGAATAAATTCACAAGCCCAGAAAACCGCTATTGGCGCAATCTGCTCACCCGCTCCACGTTGGTTGTCGTCTCCGTTGTCATCATCGTGTGGTTCCTCCCGAGGAACAGTGGCCCCCAGTTCCGCTACGATGTAGGGAAGCCGTGGATGTATGGTTCACTCATTGCCAACTTCGACTTTCCCATCTACAAGACCGACGAGAGCATCAAGGCCGAGCAAGACAGTCTGCTCAGTCTCTTCGAGCCGTACTATAACTATAAGGTGGAGGTGGAGAAGAACCAGCTGGCACGGTTCTATGAGAAATACAAAGCAGGTATTCCCGGACTTTCGAACGATTATATCACGACCATCATCGACCGCCTTCACCGCCTGTACCAGGCAGGTATCATGAACCAGTCAGACTACTCCACGAACTTCAAAGACTCCACCAGCTATATCAGGGTGGTCAATGGAAAGTCAGCCACCAGTACACAGATCAACTGTATCTACTCCACCATGGCGGCCTACGAGCAGCTGTTCCAAGACGAGAAGTTAGGGTCACAACGGCAGATCCTGCAGAAATGCAACCTGAACGAATATCTCGTGCCGAACCTCGTCTATGACAAGGAACGCAGTGAGACGGAGAAGGCAGACATGCTAAGCAGTGTTGCCATTGCCAGTGGGATGGTGCTCACCGGGCAGAAGATTATTGACCGTGGTGAGATCGTTGACAACCACACCTTCCGTGTGCTGAGCAGCTTAGAGCGTGAGATGGTACGACGCAGTGCCAGTAACAGCGAGATCTCTTCCACCATCGCCGGACAGGCCCTCTTCGTGAGTATCCTGATGATCCTCTTTACGATGTACATCTCCCTGTTCCGCAAAGACTATTTCGAGAAACCACGCAGTCTGATGATGCTCTATGCACTCATCACCCTCTTCCCCATCCTCGTCTCCCTGATGATGGAGCACAACGTACTGAGCGTGTATGTGTTGCCTTTTGCCATTGCCCCCATCTTCATCCGCGTGTTCATGGACTCACGTACGGCCTTCATCTCACATGTCGTGATGATCCTTATCTGTGCCGCCGCCGTGAAATACCAGTATGAGTTCATCATCATCCAGTTAGTGGCAGGCTTGGTGGCCATCTACTCCCTGCGCGAGCTCTCACAGCGGGCACAGCTGTTCAAGACGGCCATTCTCGTCACGGCAGGCAGCAGCGCTATCTATTTCGCCCTGCAGCTCATGCAAGACAACAGTATCCTCACCATGGATCACAGCATGTACAAACACTTCATCGCCAACGGTGTGATGCTTCTCTTTGCCTATCCGCTGATGTTAGTGGTGGAGAAGGCATTCGGGTTCATCTCGAACGTCACCCTCATCGAGCTGTCGAACACCAGCAAGGACCTGCTGCGCAAGATGAGCGAGGTGGCCCCCGGCACCTTCCAGCATTCCATCATGGTGGGTAACTTAGCAGCTGCCATCTCCGACAAGATCGGGGCAAAGACCCAGTTAGTGAGAACGGGTGCCCTCTACCATGATATCGGAAAGATCCAGAACCCAGCATTCTTCACAGAAAATCAGGCAGGCAAGAACCCATTGAACAAGATGGACCGTAAGTCGGCAGCACAGGTGATCATCAATCATGTGACCGAAGGACTGAAGCTGGCCGACAAATACAACCTGCCCGCTGTCATCAAAGAGTTCATCAACACCCATCACGGCAGGGGAAAGACCAAATACTTCTACATTTCCTACAAGAACGAGCATCCCAACGAGGAGGTCGATGAGAGCCTCTTCTCCTACAGCGGACCGAACCCCTTCACCCGCGAACAAGCCATCCTGATGATGGCAGATACCGTGGAGGCCGCCTCACGCTCGCTGCCCGAATATACGGAGGAAAGCATCAGCAACTTAGTGAACAAGCTGATCGACGATCAGGTAAGCGACGGGTACTTCACCGACTGCCCTATCACCTTCCACGACATCACCGTAGCCAAGCAGGTACTCATCGACAGACTGAAGACCATCTACCATACCCGCATCAGCTACCCTGAACTGAAAGGAAAGGAGAAGGAACCGAATAAACAAAAGTAAAGGTGTTTCTTGTCCGTCAAGGGAAGAAGATGTTTTAACAAAAAGACACACGGATATCCAACCGGTCAAAAGAAATGTGCAGGATTATTCTTGCACATTTCTTTTGTTTTGTGCATTGTTTGGTGATCAGTTGTTTAATTAACGTTAATAATTGTGTGCGATTACAGGAAATTCAGAACAATATAGATAACTTTGCAGCCAAGAAATTTAAAAGTATTTAAGATGAACAAATTAAAATTTGTCAGCATTGTTTTCATGATGACATCTGCTTGCCACCTTTGGGCAGGCGGAATCCTTACTAACACCAATCAGAACGTAGCATTCAACCGTACCATGGCACGCGATGCAGCCATAGGAATCGACGGTGTCTACAGCAACCCCGCAGGTGTTGCTTTCCTCGATAACGGCTGGCATCTGTCGTTGAACTGGCAGATGGCGTTCCAGACCCGTACCATTCTGACCACGAATCCCGACTTTGCCTTGGGCATGAACAACAACGGTGCCACCACGAAGAAGTTCAAGGGTGATGCCTTCGCTCCTGTGATCCCCTCCATCCAGGCTGCCTATAACTTCGGGAAATGGAGTCTGCAAGGTAACTTCGGTGTCACCGGCGGCGGTGGAAAATGTGAGTTTGCCGATGGTATCGGTTCATTCGAGAGTGCCGTGGGTGCCATTGCCAAGCAGTTGCAGCCGTTAGGAGCCACCGGCTACGATGTGAACGGATACATGCGTGGCCGTCAGTTCTATTTCGGCTTCACGTTAGGTGCCGCCTACAAGATCACCGACAACCTCTCTGTCTATGGAGGTGCCCGTCTGCTCTATGGCACGGCATCCTACAAAGCCCGTCTCAGTGACATCAAGGTGAATACGGCAGCAGGAGCCGTTCCCTTCGGTGATTTCCTCGACAAGGCCAATGTGACCATTGCCGGAGGTATTGCCCAATATACTGCCGGAATCAGTCAGTTAGAAGCCGGCATCGCCCAGTATCAGGCAGCAGGAGCCCCCGTTCCGGGTGAGCTCACAGAGAAACTCTCTGCCGCCACGGCTGCCAAGGCTCAGCTGGAAGGAACGCAGCAGCGCCTGCAGACCTTGGATATCTATCGTGAAGGGGTGAGCCTGATGTCAGACCAGAGCGGTCTGGGCATCGCCCCGATTATCGGTATCGACTATAAGACTGGTAACTTCAACTTCGCAGCCAAATATGAGTTCAAGACGCGTATCCGCATGGAGAACAGCTCCACTGTGAAGGAGGCTCACCAGATCGAAGCCGTCAACAAGTTCCGCGATGGCAGTGAGGTCCCTGAGGATCAGCCTGCCCTGCTCACCGCCGGTGTACAGTGGACGGCAGTACCCAATGTGCGCATCAATGCCGGCTATCACCTTTTCTTCGACAAGTCGGCTCACTGGTACAACCATGAGGAGAAGAAGCTCGATGGTAACACCTGGGAGGTCAACGGCGGCGCCGAATGGGATGTCACCGACAAACTCACGGTGAGCGGAGGTGTGCAGAAGACCAACTACGGATTGTCTGATGAATATATGAACGATATGTCGTTCGTGGTGAGCAGCTACTCCTTCGGTGTAGGACTGGCTTACAAGATCAGCAAGAAGATGAAGCTGAACGTAGCCTATTTCCAGACTAACTACGACCACTATAAGCAGGATGTGAAACCTGTTGCCACCAACAGTACCACACACAACGACTTCACCCGTACCAACAAAGTGCTCGGTGTAGGATTGGATATTGACTTATAAGTGAAGAGTGAAGAGTTAAGACAGAGGATCCACATCGTAATAGATTTGCAGAGAATTGTAGCGTGAGTCTTGCGTCATTTGCTCCTGGGCAAAACGCAGGCACTCACGCACTTTTTTCATGTCTATCCCGTTCTCCAATTTCAGCACGAGTTTGCGGATATGCATGGATTTCACCTTGGCGATGGCAGGCTTGTCAGGTCCTAACACACGATCGCCTAACCACTGACGCAGACGGCTCCCCATCTCGATGCCTGCCGTGTTCGCCACCTGTTCATAGCGGTGCTTCAGGAACACGTACACCAGATGATAATAAGGGGGATAGCGGAAGGCAAGACGTTCTTCGAGCAGATCATTGAAGAACGCCATATAATCGTTACGTACCACCTGTTGGATGACCGGCAGCTGCGGACTCTTCGTCTGCAGGATCACCAGTCCGCGTTTTCCTTTCCGGCCTGCCCTGCCTGCCACCTGTGCCATCATCATGTAGGCCTGTTCGTAGGCACGGAAATCGGGATAGTTCAGCATCGAGTCGGCATTGAGGATCCCCACCACCGACACACGGTCGAAGTCGAGCCCTTTGCTGATCATCTGCGTACCGATGAGGATATGGGTACGTCCCGCAGCGAAGTCATTGATCAGTCGTTCGTAGGCATTCCGCGTCCGTGTCGTATCCAGATCCATTCTCGCCACCCGCGCCTCCGGGAAGATCTCCATGATCTGGTCTTCTATCTTCTCCGTACCGAATCCCCGTCCCGTCAGGTTTGTGTTCCCACAGTTCGGACAGGCTGTTGGCACCTGATAGGTATAGCCGCAGTAGTGACAGGTGAGTTGTCCTAAATTCTTATGGTATGTGAGAGAGACATCACAATGCTGACAATGGGGAACCCATCCGCAGACCTTGCACTCGATCATCGGAGCGAAGCCGCGACGGTTCTGGAAGAGGATCACCTGCTCGCCAGCCTCCAGGGCCTTGCGGATGCTCGCTAACAGGTGGGGAGAAAACGGTCCGTTCATCATCTTCCGCCGTTGCAGGTCGCGGATATCCACCACCTGGATTTCCGGCAGTTGGATATCCTGATAGCGTTTGTCTAACGTCACCAGTCCATATTTTCCCTTCGTCGCATTATAGTAGCTCTCCATCGAGGGGGTGGCGGTGCCTAACAGCACCTTGGGTGACAGCGGTGACGACGAGGCGGCGAGATGAGCCAACATGATGGCTGTGTTACGGGCATGATAACGGGGCATCGGCTCCTGCTGCTTGAACGAATTCTCATGCTCCTCGTCCACGATCACCAGTCCTAACCGCTGGAAAGGCAGGAACACCGCCGAACGTGCTCCAAGGATCACGTCATAGGGGTTCGCCGACAGCTGTTTCTTCCAGATCTCCACCCGTTCGGCATCACTGTATTTAGAGTGGTAAATGCCCAGACGGTTGCCGAACACCCGTTGCAGGCGCTCCCGCATCTGTACCGTCAGTGCGATCTCCGGCAACAGGTAGAGCACCTGTTCCTTCCGTTCCAGTGCCTGTTTGATGAGATGGATATAGATCTCTGTCTTCCCACTGGAGGTAACCCCATGGAGCAGTACCACATTCTTGTTCAGGAACTGGAACAGGATCTGGTTATACGCCTCCTGTTGGGCTTCATTCAGTTTCTTGATATTCTCGATGTGAGGCTCACCTCCGAAATTCAGTCGTCCCACCTCTTTCTCATAAACCATCAGAAAGCCTTTGTCTGTGAGCTGCTTCAAGATGGCCGCAGTACAATGGGAGTAGTTCATCAGTTCGTCGCGTGTCACCTCAGCCACCGATGCTTCCACGCCGTTCCCTTCTGTTTCATCCCAGTGTGACAGCTGTAAGAAGTCGATAAACACCTTCTGCTGCTTGGAGGCACGTGCCAACATGTCCAAAGCCACATGCAAGGCACGCTCGCTGCGGAATTTCTCACCCAGTCCCACATACAGCTCCATCTTCGGCTTATAGCCATCGAGCACCTTCAAGCCTTGTGGCAGTGCCGCGTTATACACCTCACCGATGGGTGAGAGGTAATAGTCGGCGATCCACTGCCAGAGTCGCAGCTGCAAAGGGATCATCACAGGCTGACGGTCGATCACCTGCAGGATCTCCCGCACGGCAAAGTCGGGCTTCTCACCATGACACCTCACGGTCATGGCTACATACTTCTTGCTCTTGCCCAACGGGATCACCACGCGCACCCCGAAACCCACCTGCTCCTCCATCCCCTCGGGGACGGCGTAGGTGAAGAATCCCTCCAAAGGCAGGGGTAAGATCACATCGACATATTTCATGGTGCAAAGATACGACTATTTTTTGAAAGCACCTTACATGTTTCTCAGAATCATCCGTGTCTTTGTCTTTCTCTTTGGGGTACCGCAGTGATTAGCGCCTGGATTGTCTGACCGTGCTCTGTAAAATATTCACGGAGAAATACAGGTCATAACAATTGATCGAACAGTACTGAAATATTCTGACAAACTACTCGCTGAGAATCGCTTCATTACGAAAAAATGTACGGTTGGTCGCAAAGAAGCGATTCTGACGAGGTTTGCTAAAGTGCTGAAAATAGGAGCGTTAGCTCCAAATGGCCGTTTTTAGACGCTGGGAACGGCCTTTTTAGGGTCTGAAAACATGGTTTTTGTGTGTCGAAAAGGGCGTTTTCATCCGTTCCAGCGTCATCTACAACCTGTTCCAACGTCATGTACAACTTGTTCCAACGTCATGTACAACTTGTTCCAAAGTCACCTACAAGGGTAAAATAACGGCGGAACGGGTTGTAAATGCCCATGGAATGTCACCTGACAGGGTCTGGAACCAGCCTAAACAGACCCTACTTTGAGTGAAAACAGACTCTACTTGAAGGCAAAACAGACTCTACTTGAAGGCAAAACAGACTCTACTTGAAGGCAAAACAGACTCTACTTTGATCTCAAACAGACTCTATTTGCAAAAAAAGCGCCCTTTGGGGGGTCAGAAACCTCCCGACAGCCTCCTTATTTTTCTCAATTCAGTCTCTCTCAGGGTGGGAAAAATTCAGAATTATCCTGACAAAAGACGGTCATCGCCCTCATGGATTACCGACCCTTTCTGTACTGATTTTTCAGTATAGCCTTCTCCCTGTTTTATACATTCTGTCATAGAGGGGTGACAGATGAACAGACAACAATGAAAAGCAAAGATGTAAAAATCCGAGCTTTTTGTTCGCCAATTCAGCGAAAATGTGTAATTTTGCAACCGGTAACAATACAAACCATTTAAAACGTAAGCAAAATGAAGAAAATCAGAGCAGCCGTAGTAGGCTACGGCAACATTGGAAAGTTCACTATCGAGGCATTAGAGGCATCGGAAGATTTCGAGATTGCCGGTGTGGTGCGCCGCCATGGTGCGGAGAACAAACCCGCAGAACTTGCCTGCTATGATGTCGTGAAAGATATCAAGGAGTTGAAAGACGTTGACGTGGCCATCCTCGCCACCCCCACCCGTTCGTGTGAGGAATATGCCAAGCAGATCCTGCCCTTAGGTATCAATACCGTTGACAGCTTTGACATCCATACCCAGATCCGCGGCTACCGCGAGCGACTGATGGAGATGAACAAACAGACTGGAACGGTCAGTGTGATCGCTGCCGGATGGGATCCGGGATCAGACAGTATCGTGCGTACGCTGATGCAGAGTTTGGCTCCCAAAGGATTGTCATACACCAATTTCGGACCTGGAATGTCTATGGGACACTCTGTTTGCGTGCGTTCTAAGGAAGGTGTAAAGAATGCTCTGTCCATGACGATCCCTCTGGGTGAGGGTATTCATCGCCGTATGGTATATGTGGAGCTGGAAGAGGGAGCCAAGCTGGAAGAGGTGACCGCAGCCATCAAGGCCGATCCCTATTTCGCCAACGACGAGACACACGTGTTCGCTGTGGAATCCGTGGATGCCGTGAAGGATATGGGACATGGCGTGAACCTGGTACGCAAGGGCGTTTCCGGCAAGACCCAGAACCAGCGCTTAGAATTCAACATGAGTATCAACAATCCAGCCCTCACCGCTCAGGTTCTTGTCAACGTGGCCCGTGCCTCGCTGCGCCAGCAGCCCGGTTGCTACACGATGGTGGAGATCCCCGTCATCGACATGCTTCCCGGTGAGCGTGCCGACCTGATCGAGCATTTAGTATAAGATCATGATATAAACGAAACATGCTGGAATGGTCTTCCCGCCAAGACTGTTCCAGCATGTTCCGTTTTCTGCCTTCGTACCTTCGTTTCCCATTTCTACGCCCCCATCTCGCTGCCCACAAAGAGGATTCTAAGGAGCAATCATGAAATAAAGAAAAAACAACAGCGGATTATTTGGAACTTTCACCGAAAAACATTATTTTTGCATCGAGAAAAATCAAACGAAGAAGACATGAGCACAGAGGCAATGACAAAGATAATAGCTGATTATTTCAAGACTCAGCCCGTCCTGAAAGCATGGCTTTTTGGCTCTTTTTCTCGAGGGGAGGAGCATACTAACAGCGATGTCGATATATTAATTGTACTTGATGACAGCCAGCCCGTGGGTTTACGGTTCTTTGGCATGTGGGGCGAATTGGAACGGCTTTTAGGCAGAAAAGTTGACCTTGTTACCGAACAAGGTCTTGAAGAGTTTGCCAGAGAAAGTGCTAATCAAGATAGGATACTGATATATGAGAGAGCGGCTTAAAGACAAAAACAGACTTGAGCATATACAGAATGCTATTGATACCATACTTGAACGAGTGGAAGGTATGGACTATGAAACTTTTAAATCAGATAAGATACTATATGGTGGCATTGTCTATTATACTATGATCATTGGAGAAGCCGCTTATAAACTTAGTCCCCAATTTGTCCAGTCATACCCAGAAGTGATGTGGCAAGACATTGCTGATATGCGCCACCATTTGGTTCATGGTTACTATCAGGTTGACAGTTCCATTGTTTGGGCTGTAGTCCAACATGACTTGAAACCTTTGCGTCATCAAATAGATCATCTCCTGTATAACATTAATTGGGAAGAATGGGAGAATCAAAATAATGTTTAAACCTTTAAACCGAAATTGCCAATGAAGTAGAAAACAGAACGAACGCTATCGACCTGGCCGATGAGGCTCATCCCCACAAGGCCACAGAGATTTTAATCACACAATTGATTAACTTATTATTAACTTACATAATAGCGTTTCTATTCGTACTTATTACATAGAAATCTGAGCTTTTGCTCTTGTTCTCAAGTATCTGCAATCACTTTAGGCATTTACACCCCGACCACAACAAAATACTACGTTAAGAAAGGCAATCCCAACGTCGTCGTATTGAAAAAGAAGAATTTGTAGTACCTGCCTACCTGTTCCATGTGGATGACAGGCGGTTCAGGTGCTACAAAGAATTCCTTCTCTAAGAAAAGAAATGATTAGTATTCCATCACGGCGGGCAACTCACCGGCCTGGGCAATCATCTTCTCCACTTCCTTCAGAGCAGGAACACGGCCCACCAGGTGTTTCTCTGCATTGATCTCCTCCAGCTTCGGCTGCAGGTTCTCGGGTTTGCGATGCTTCAGTTCCTTGACGGTATCCACACCAGCTGCCTCCAACAGTTCGGAGAACTGAGGACCTACGCCGTTGATGCGCATCAGGTCGGCATGGTTTGCCCACGTCAGGATGAGCTTACCGCTGATACCTGTCTCCTCCTCCAAAGCCTTGCGGCCTGCGGGTTTTGCACATTTCTCCAGCAAGATATCTGTATCTGTGATACCTGCAGCGACCAGTTTCTCTGCATACACGGGGCCGATGCCCTCTACGTCGATAATTTTGTACTTCATAATAGATTTTGGATTATGTTTATATGAAAATAAGTAAAGTGTTACAAATTTAGTACATTCTTTTCTAAACTGCAACACTTTACGATGTTTTTTAACAAAGTTTGGATACCGCCTGCCTTGTTGACCTTACTCATCAACTTGGAAGAGAGGATCCTCGGGCATCACCATGATAGG
Organism: Prevotella sp. UBA3294; assembly: GCA_002361535.1. Lineage (GTDB taxonomy): Bacteria > Bacteroidota > Bacteroidia > Bacteroidales > Bacteroidaceae > Prevotella. The sequence goes on along the minus strand of DETG01000046.1, from coordinate 13,462 downwards.
TTTCTGTTCCGTCAGTTTGAGCATGTCGGTAGGCACATATTTCTTATCCACCACCAAACGGAACATATACTCACGGAACCAGCGGTCGGTCATGATCATACATCCTTTCTGTCCCCATGCGGCTCCCCATGAGTTCTCCACCTTCCACTTCTTAGCCTTGCCTTGCGGATCGAGATCCACGGCGGTGAGGGTCATGGCATGGGTAGAGCCACTGTCGAAGGTAGAGATACGCTGTGCCTTGTCCATTCCGAATGTCGTGCCAAAGAGGGAAGCATAATCGAAGTTCTCAAGGTCGGCATAGCCACGGCTGCGATCGAGCTGCTTACCCACATCATAGCTGCTGTAAAGTTTCCGCCCGTCTTTCAGTGAGGCAATGGCCAACGCCTCAATGTCATCCATCGGCAGGTTCAGGTACACCCAATTGTGACCATCGTAGGTATGACGGTCGTATTCAACTTCATAAGTCTTGTAGTAATCACGACGCGGATCGTTCATCACCATAACAAACGAGCCGTTAAGCGGTTCGCCCACCACTGCCTTGAAGAATGACTGCGGTGTATAGGTCTTGGCCTCACCGAGGGCCTTACCGTTCTTATCGCGGAAGGTATATGTAAACTCCTTTACGGGCTGTCCTAAGTTCATCATGATCATCTTGTAGATGACGGTCAGCGCCTGGGTCTTAGCCTTGCGTAGCTCCTTGGCGCTCTTCCCTTTCTGAACCATTTCGCGCAGTTGCAATCCCTGCTCACGGAGCTTACTCTTGATGAGCTGGGCCATCTTCGAGGTATTGTCGGCAGAATAGGTCTCGGGCATCACCTCCTTGGGCACGATACCATATTTCTCTGTGAGGTCGGCCACACCGCAGAAAGTACCTCCATCGCCAATGGGACTATGGAAGAAGAACTGCACACGCTGGTCGTCGATGGCTTTCTTTCCATGATCGATCACCCCTTGCAGGAACAGGTTGGCCTTCTCTATCTGGTCAAAGATAAAAAGATAATCCTGTGAGAACTCTAACTGCACATCACTCTTGGCAGGCACAAAGCCCAGCAGCGAGTCTGTCCTGCTGGTGAAGTTGGAACGCAGCACATTCAAGCCACTGAACATCCAGCAACGACCAGAACTCTTCTGGTCGGTAATACTCTGTGAGGGGGTCTCTACGTTGAAATGAGTATCGAGCATTCCCTGATGCTCGAAGTTCTTTGCCAGGTCGTCGATCCTGTTCGAAGCTAAGGCATTGAAGAGTGCCTTGTCAGCAGCCTGGGGCTTCTGTGCCTGCTGGATCTCCTGGAGCATCTGCGGGGAAATGCCTCCGTCTTTCTGCTGGGCAGAAGCGGTCAGTGCCATAGACATCATCAGGCAACTCATCATCAAATTCTTGTTCATATCTGTAATGTTTAAAAGTTTGCACAAAGATACGCATTATTTAGGGAGCGACCAAGTTTTTGCAAGAAAATATTCGTCATGTCAAAAATTTGATGTATATTTGCAAAAAATATAGAAATAGACAGTGTGGAAGAAATCAATTTCGACATTCTGAATAGCATCAATAGTCCTGCAGACCTGCGCAAACTGAAAGTGGAGCAGCTACCGGAAGTTTGCCGGCAACTGAGGGAAGACATTGTCAGGGAGACGTCCGTAAACCCCGGACATCTGGCCTCCGGACTGGGGGTGGTAGAGTTGACAGTAGCGTTGCACTATGTATTTGACACTCCTCAAGACCGCATCGTCTGGGACGTGGGGCATCAGGCATACGGTCATAAGATACTGACAGGCCGACGGGAGCGGTTCTGCACCAACAGGAAACTGCACGGCATCATGCCCTTCCCCTCCCCCAAAGAAAGCGAATACGACACCTTTACCTGCGGGCATGCCTCCAACAGCATCTCCGCGGCATTGGGAATGGCCGTGGCCGCACAACAGGAACATGGAGAACGGCATGTGGTGGCAGTGATCGGCGATGGTGCCATGTCGGGCGGACTGGCCTTCGAAGGACTGAACAACGTATCCTCTTCGCCCAACGACCTGCTGATTATCCTGAACGACAACAATATGTCGATCGACCGGTCGGTAGGGGGGATGAAGGAATACCTGATTCACCTGAACACCAACGAGACCTATAACCGTCTGCGCTTCAAGGCCTCAAGATGGCTTCATGGCAAGGGCATGTTGGAAGATAACAGGCGGAAAGGACTTATCCGACTGAGCAATGCCGTGAAAAGTGCCATCAGTCACCAACAGAACATCTTCGAGGGCATGAACATCCGATACTTCGGTCCTTTCGACGGGCACAACGTGATTGAGACGGTACGTATCCTCAGACAGTTGAAAGACATGAAAGGCCCGAAGCTGCTGCACCTTCACACACAGAAAGGTCATGGCTACGCACCGGCAGAGAAAGATGTCACCGTATGGCATGCCCCAGGAAAATTCGATGCCGATACCGGGGAACGTATCGTAAGCAGTGACAAGAACAAACCGCCGAAGTACCAAGATGTGTTTGGTGAGACACTGTTGGAGTTGGCAGAAAAGAACCCGAAGATCGTGGGGGTCACCCCAGCCATGCCCACAGGATGCTCCATGAGTATCATGATGAAGGAAATGCCGGAACGCACGTTCGATGTGGGTATCGCCGAAGGACATGCCGTGACATTCTCGGCTGGTATGGCAAAAGACGGACTTCTGCCATTCTGCAACATTTACAGTGCTTTCGCACAACGCGCTTACGATAACATCATCCACGATGCTGCCATCCTGAACCTGCCCGTAGTGCTCTGTTTCGACCGTGCCGGACTGGTAGGTGAAGACGGTGCCACCCATCACGGTGCTTTCGATATGGCTGCCCTCCGGCCCATTCCTAATATTACGATCTCGTCACCCTTGAACGAGCACGAACTGAGAAGACTGATGTTTACGGCACAACTGCCAGGGAAAGGAACCTTTGTGATCCGTTATCCACGTGGCTGCGGCGTACTCATCGACTGGAAATGCCCTTTGGAGGAAGTGAAGGTCGGCACAGGACAAATGCTTCGGAACGGCAACGATGTGGCTGTCATGAGCATCGGTCCTATCGGCAACGAGGTTACAAAGGCTATCGAACAACTGGCATCCCAAGGCAACACGATCTCTGTAGCCCATTACGACATGCGCTTCCTGAAGCCCCTCGACGAGATGATTCTGCAAGAGGTGGGTGAGCGTTTCAAACGGATTATTACCGTTGAAGACGGAGTGAGAAACGGTGGGTTAGGCAGTGCGGTGCTCGAATGGATGAACGACCATGGATTTTCCCCGCAGGTGACGCGACTCGGACTGCCAGACCAGTTTGTGGAACACGGAACAGTGGCAGAACTGCAACACCTTGTAGGCATCGATGCCGAGGCGATCGCCAAGGCGATCACTGGGGATCACTGAAGTAATAAGAATACTCATAACCTTTTAATACAGGTAATATGAAAGTAATCATCGCCGGCGCATACGCCATAGGAACCCATCTGGCTAAGTTGTTGTCACGTAACAATGAAGATACTGTGCTGATTGACAGTGACGAGGAACGACTGGCCAGTCTTAGCAGCGACTACGACCTGATGACTGTCCAATCATCAAATTCCAAAATTCGCACATTGAAAGATGCGGGGGTATCGAATGCCGACTTGTTCATTGCCGTGACTCCCGATGAGAACCTGAACATGAATGCGTGTATGCTGGCCAAGGCCTTAGGGGCGAAACGCACTGTGGCCAAAGTTGACAATTATGAATATATCGACCCTAAGCTAACAGACTTCTTCGATCATGTGGGCATCTCGAACCTGATCTACCCGGAGAACTTAGCAGCTCGCGATATCGCCAACGGTCTGAAAATGTCGTGGGTAAGACAACGGTGGGATGTTCACGACGGGGCTCTAATCATGCTGGGCATCAAACTGCGTGAGACCTGTGAGATTCTGAACGAGCCTCTCAAAGATCTCTGTAAGCCCGAATCACCCTATCATATCGTTGCCATCAAACGCGCAGGGGAGACCATCATTCCCCGAGGCGATGATGTCCTGAAGATGTACGACCTGGCCTATTTCATGACCACCCGCACCTATATCCCCTATATCCGGAAAATTGTAGGTAAGGAACACTATGTGGATGTAAAGAACGTGATGATCATGGGTGGTGGAGCTACGGCGGTAAGAGCCACGGCCCTGACGCCGGAATACATGAGCACCAAGATCATCGAGATGGACGAGGCACGATGTGAGAAACTGAATGAACTGGTTGACACCGACCGGGTGATGGTGATCCATGGTGACGGGCGCGACCTTTCCCTGCTCACAGAGGAAGGTATCAAGAACACACAAGCCTTCGTGGCCCTGACAGGGAATGCCGAAACAAACATCTTAGCCTGTATGACAGCCAAGCGGTTAGGGGTACGCAAGACCGTAGCCATGGTAGAGAACCTCGACTATGTGAATATGGCCGAAAGTCTCGATATCGGCACCATCGTCAACAAGAAAGCACTGGCGGCCAGCTATATCTATCAGATGATGCTCGATGCCGATGTGAACAACATACGATTCCTGATGTCGGCCAACGCCGATGTGGCGGAGTTCACCGCACAGCAGGGATCAAAAGTGACAAGGAAGAAAGTATTCGAGCTGGGATTGCCGAAGGGAGCTACCATTGGCGGACTGGTCCGACACGGAGAAGGCCACCTGGTATCGGGTGGTACTCAGATAGAGGCAGGAGACAGCGTCGTGGTATTCTGCTATAACATCAACATGGCGAAAATTGAGAAATTCTTTAAGTGATGCTGAACTTCAAGATTATCTATAAGATCATCGGAACGCTGCTTTTTATAGAAGCCGCGATGATGACATGGTGCATGGGTATGTCGATTTACCTGCATGAAGACGACTCCATGGCTTTCATCATCTCTGTGATCCTAACCATCTTGGGAGGCATCATCCTCAAATACTGGGGAAGAGATTCCGAGAACTCCTTAGGCAGACGTGAAGCCTATCTTCTGGTAACACTCACCTGGATCATTTTCAGTCTGTTCGGCTGTCTTCCTTTCATGATCAGCGGATATATCACCGATTTCACCGATGCCTATTTCGAAACGATATCGGGATTCACGACAACAGGATGCAGCATCCTCGACGATGTGGAGTGCCTGCCGCATGCCCTGTTGTTCTGGAGAACGATGACCCAATGGATCGGGGGCTTGGGAATCGTGTTCTTCACCATCGCCATCATCCCATCATTAGTAGGAGGAAACGTGAAAGTGTTCTCCGCTGAGGCCACCGGACCTATTCGCACCAAGATGCACCCTCGACTCAGTACGACGGCCAAATGGATCTGGAGCATCTACTTCCTACTGACCATCGGATGTGGCACCTGCTATTATTTCGCCGGCATGGGACTGTTCGACAGTCTGAACTATGCCATGACGACCACAGCTACCGGCGGTTTTGCCACTCACAATGCCAATACAGGCTATTTCCACAACCCGCTCATCGACTATACTGCCATTGTCTTCATGTTCCTCTCAGGTACGAGTTTTACCCTGCTCTACAGCACTTTCTTAAAAGGGAAATTCAAGTTGTTCTTCAGGAACTCCGAATTCCGCTTGTATGTGTGCTCGGTGCTCATCGCCACATTCGCCATCATGCTTATTCTCATGTATGACAACGATTACCAGTGGTTCGATGCCCTCCGCGTGGGGTTGTTCCAAGTGATCTCCTTTATCACGACAACAGGAATCCTCAACGATGACCCGGGACAATGGCACCACATCACTTGGGTCATCCTGAGCATCTGTATGATCCTCGGAGCCTGCTCGGGTTCTACCAGCGGCGGATTCAAATGTATCCGTACCGTGATGGTGTTCACCATCCTGAAGAATGAGATCCGACGAATCCTTCATCCAAGGGCTGTACTCCCTGTGAAAGTGAACGAGACAAGTATCCCCTACTCCTCACAGGTAACCCTGCTGGCATTCCTTACGGCATATATGTTACTATGCCTCTTCACCTATGTCGCCATGGTGGTGATGGGGGTTGACAGCACCAACTCCATTACGATCGCCATCAGCTGCGCCAGTAATGTGGGGCCCACCCTCGGCATTGATATCGGACCGGCTATGTCATGGGGCATCTTACCGGATTCCGTAAAATGGCTTTTGTCTGCCCTGATGCTGATGGGACGTTTGGAGATATTCACCGTCATCGTTCTGTTCACTCGGGCATTCTGGAAAGACAACTGACAGATACAACAAACATAACAACATGCAACCTATTAAATTTAACCCTTTACTAAAGTCAACCTTATGGGGTGGCGAAAAAATTATCCCCTTCAAACACCTTACCAACAATCAACAACAGGTAGGTGAGAGTTGGGAGATCTCCGGTGTAAAAGACAACGAGACGGTTGTCAGCGAAGGACCGCTACAAGGCAAAAGCCTGAATGAAATCGTACATGAATATGGTGCGGAGCTCGTGGGTAAGGAGAACTATCAGCATTATGGCGATGTGTTTCCCCTGCTGATCAAGTTCATCGATGCCCATCAAGATCTGAGCATCCAAGTTCATCCCAACGACGAGATTGCTCAGCGGCAGGGAAAGAGCCGAGGAAAGACGGAGATGTGGTATATCATGAATTCCGCCCCCGGAGCAAGGCTATATAGCGGACTGAAGAAGGAGATCACACCCGAACAATATAAGGAAATGGTAGAAAACGATACCATTTGCGATGCCTTGGCACAATATGAAGTGAAGGAGGGCGATGTGTTCTTCCTCCCTGCCGGTCGAGTCCATGCCATCGGCACCGGGTGTTTCTTGGCAGAGATACAGCAAACCAGTGATGTAACCTATCGTATCTACGACTATAAACGTAAGGACAAGAACGGGAACTACCGCGAACTGCACATCAAGGAAGCAGCAGAGAGCATCAACTACACAGTGGAAAAAGACTACCGTACACCATATACCCCCAAGAAAAACGAAGGGGTCACTCTGGTAGAGTGCCCGTACTTTAGCACGGCTGTATATGATCTTAACGAGCCCATGACTCTCGACTACAGTGACCTTGACAGCTTCGTTATTCTCATTGGGATCAAAGGTGCAGGAAGTATCACCGACTCAGAAGGGAATACCACCACGTTGAACGAAGGGGAAACTATCTTGATTCCCGCCACGACACAGGAAGCAAAAGTTACAGGTACGATTAAGTTCCTGGAGACTCATGCCTGAGGTGAGATGCCTTCTTGAAAAGCAGAGTTGTCAGCCACAACAGTTCCTTCTCTGCTTCCATTCAGGAAAGCCTCTACATCCGCCAGGATCCTACGGAAAGGTTGAGACATCACATACCCTAAGTTCTTCTTTAGCATCTGCTCAATGTCCTGCGTGCTATGACTATAACACGACAGTTCATTGCGCATCTGCGTATTATGTATAGACTGGCGGCGTATTTCTATCTCCCGGTCGCGAATGAGACGTGAACAAACCTTTCCCATGACGGGTAACACAAGTTTCTCGAAAAGATGATGCCCCTGAATATATAAGTAGGTGGTCTGAGGTGTGACCCCCAGTTTCTCTATCAGTTCCTTTTTCAACGCCAGATAGCTCTCCTTGGCATCAGGATGCTTCCTTTGCAACTCACCCACCCTCACATAGGCTTTATGCTGAATGCGCCTGATACTTTTCATCGGGTCATCCAAAGAGAAGCCCCCAAGTTCTATCACCTTGTTGAAATCAGATATCGTAAACTCGGTATAGATCGGACGGCGGTAATGCCACACACTCCATACAAACAAGGGGAAGATTGCCTCGGAGAACTTCGTCATGAACTCATTGAAATCGAATATCTCACGGTCATTTAACGTAACAGCCACTACTACAGTACGCAAAGAGGGAGCAAAACATTGCAGATTTTCAATGGCATAAGCATAGGTATGGAAGACATACGGACTGTTCAGCATCTTCCTGCTCGCCTCTGTAGCACCTTGTATCAGATAATCGTAATCTGCATCTACACAACAGATCAGATCGCGCCCGGTATTTCTTGCCAACAGTCGCATCAACACAGACTTCTTACCTCGTTCCAGTCGATGATGCGAAGGCAACATTACTTCAAAAAAGCGTTTCTCATTCTCAAACTGTTGGAATACGGTACGCCAGAAGAAGACGTCATCATAACTCTCCACATAAGCAATGATCTTACGTCGGGACTTCTTGGAGTTCAGCCGGTTAGCCGCCTCCATATAGCCTGAGGAAATATTATCCTTGAGTTTTGTCGCCATCCGTCGTTAACTTGTAATATCACTCACTTCCGTTACATGATCAATCCATCCATTCATGATCACAGCAGGAGAATGGGTTGTAAGGATAATCTGCACGTTAGGGTTCAACTCAAGGATCAGGTCAATGAGACGTTGTTGCCAATCCACATGAAGGCTCACTTCGGGCTCGTCCATGAACAACACATAAGGCAGGGAATCCTCTACCAATACGGTGAGCAGGATAGCCAGCATCTGCTTCTCACCACTCGACAACTGATAGGGCACCAATGTCTCACCGATCTGTGAGAAACGGATTTCGTTCTCAGAACGCACGATTTTCTTCCCTGTATCCTTGAAGAGATCGTCGATGGTGTCCTGGAACTTCTTTTTCGGAGCACTGATCTCATGAGCTTTTTGCGCGGAATCCGATTCACCACTCTGGAGGACAGAGATAATCTTGTTCCCCATGTTTACCTGATAATCAAGATATTTACGCTGTAACTTGAATAACTGCCAGTCGAGCTCCGTTGCCAGATTGACGTCCATCTTGCTCACGGATTCTGCATTTAGGATAGGACGATCAAACGAACGGATCACATCAAAACGAATGTGTGTAGCCTCAGCCGGGTTGGTCTTCACATGGACACCTTTTAACAGATGGTTGACGATGTCGCCATTGGCACTCACACTCTTCACCACCTTATTTAATATAGTACTCTTACCAACGCCGTTGATACCACTCAGGATATTTACCCGACGGTCGAGATTCCAGATGATGTGCTTCTTACCACTCCACAGGGAATCGATCTCTATTTGCTCAATATAGTCCGCGTATTTCATATCTCATGCAATTTCCATCGCAAATATAGTAAAAAAACATCAATCACGAATAAAGAATGACGAATAATGTGTACCTTTGCCCTCGAAATAAACAAAAATTAGGAAATAATGGATAACAGAAGGCCACTGATAGCTCATATCAGTATGTTCCTCGCCTGCGCTTTTTGGGGATTAATGGCTCCTATTGGCAAGGACGCAATGACTCATGGTGTTGACGGCATTCACATGGTATCATTCAGAGTGATGGGAGGAGCGATCCTTTTCTGGGTCACCTCACTTCTCATTCACATTCGACAACGGAGGCGACATGAGGCATCGGAACATGTGCCCCTACGCGACAAGCTGCTGTTCATCGGGGCAGGACTCTTCGGACTTGTTACCAACCAATGTTGCTACACCATTGGCCTCAGCATCACCTCACCCATCAATGCCAGTATTGTCACCACCTCCATGCCGATCTTCGCGATGATTCTTGCTGCATTGATCCTGAAAGAACCCATCACAGGAAAGAAAGCCCTGGGCGTATTGATGGGCTGCAGCGGAGCACTGATCCTCATCCTCACCAGTGCAACAGCTATCAATGCGAAAGTCGGTGATATCCGCGGTGACCTTCTCTGTCTGTTAGCCCAGTTTTCCTTTGCCCTCTACCTTTCACTCTTCAACCCTCTGATACGACGCTATTCTGTGTTCACTGTCAACAAATGGATGTTCCTGTGGGCCTCTCTCATGCTGGTTCCATTTACTTTTCGTCATGTGATGGATATCCACTGGCAGGAAGTACCTGCTAAAACCTGGTGGGAAGTGGTCTATGTGGTGGTGTTCTGCACCTTCATTGGTTATATTCTCACCATGATAGGACAGAAGACTCTGAGACCAACAGTGGTAAGTATCTACAACTACGTTCAGCCTTTGGTCAGCGTGATTGCCAGTTTGCTCATGGGCATCGGAATACTGAGATGGAGTCAAGGACTTGCGGTGGTATTAGTTTTCAGTGGTGTTTGGCTGGTTACCAAGTCTAAATCTCGCAGAGACATGGAAAAAGAAAAGAATAAACAGCCCAAGTTTCATCGTTCCACTTAATAAGCCTTTGTGGAATGTAGAGCAAGGAACGCTTCTGAAAGCAGATAATCGCAGAAACGGATTAACTCCCTTTAACGCTCATACACTTGGATGTTAGGAATAAAATACCTACTTTTGCAAACAAATAAACAAAAGTTTTCGTGATTGAACATCCATATTATGAAAAAACAGAACAATGAGCTGAAGTTAGCATGGGACTTTGTGGGAAATACAGGAACCAGTATCTTTCTCACAGGAAAGGCAGGAACAGGAAAAACGTCATTCCTGAAAACACTCAAAGAGAAATCCTTTAAACGACTCGTGGTGGTAGCCCCTACTGGTGTGGCAGCCATCAACGCTGGCGGTGTTACCATCCACTCTTTCTTTCAGCTCCCACTTTCTCCTTATGTCCCTGAGGCAACCTATCAGTCGAAGTTTGACTTCAGCAAAGAGAAACGGAATATTATACGCACCATGGATCTGCTGGTTATCGATGAGATCAGCATGGTGCGCAGTGACCTGTTAGATGCCATAGACAATGTACTGCGCCGATACCGCAATCATCGGAAGCCATTCGGTGGGGTTCAGCTGTTGATGATAGGCGACTTGCAGCAATTGGCACCCGTAGTAACAGAACAGGAAGCACAACTCATCAACAAATACTACGACACTCCCTTTTTCTTCGGAAGTCATGCCCTTCAACAGATGAATTATGTCACCATCGAACTGAAGGAAGTGTACAGACAGAGTGACGAGAAATTCCTGGCCCTGCTGAACAATATTCGTGAAGGACGAGCCACACCTCACGACTACGCACTGCTGAACCAACGGTGCCAGCCCTCTTTTCTTCCCAAAGACGAAGATGGCTATATACGATTGACCACCCATAACAACATGGCTCAACACTATAACGAGGAACAACTGCGACGGCTCACCACTCCTGCCCACGTCTTTCAAGCGAAGGTTGAAGGTACATTCCCAGAATACGCCTATCCTACCGACACTGAACTGACACTGAAGATAGGTGCACAGGTGATGTTCGTCAAAAATGATCCAACCCCTGACCATCTGTTTTATAATGGAAAAATCGGACATGTCACGAGCATCAATGGATCAGAGATCACTGTTCATTGTCACAATGACAACTACGACATTAAGGTACAGCCCATGGAATGGGAGAATACCAAATATGTGCTCAACGAGCAGACCAAAGAGATTGAAGAAAAAGTGCAAGGAAAATTCATCCAATACCCCCTCCGACTGGCCTGGGCCATCACGATTCATAAAAGTCAGGGACTCACTTTCGAACGGGCCATCATTGATGCCAGCCTTTCCTTTGCTTCCGGACAAGTGTATGTAGCCCTGAGCCGATGCAAGTCGTTGGAGGGTCTGGTGCTGGCCAGCCCTATCTCCGAACGTGCTGTCATCAATGACCCACGTGTCAGTAGTTACATTTCGCAACAAGAGGCAGAAGCCACCCGCAGCATTGACCTGCTACCCCAACTGAAAGAGAATTACTATAAGGAACAGTTACACGAACTGTTCGACTTCTCTGAACTGCGTGAGAAAGAGGAATGGCTGAGCCGGGTGCTCGATGAATATTTCTTCCAGCAATTCCCCACCCTATGCCGCCAGCATCGTATAGCCCTGCAAGGGATTGCCAATGATATCTCCACAGTGGCATCGAAATGGATTCATGTCATCAACAGCATGAGTGAGAAAGAACTGCATGGAGACACTTTCTTGGAGCGGGTGACACGCAGTTCCATGTACTTCCATCAAACACTTGCAGACATCATGCAACAGTTATTGGAAGACACAAATGTGTCCAGTGACAACAAAGCCATCATGAAAAGATTCGAAGAGGCCCTGACTGACGTCACGCTGTCGTACGAGATGAAACGGCGCGTCTTGCAGATGATTCATGCCGAAGGATTCACCACAGCTAACTACCTTCGGTTTAAGGCTAAAGCAGCCCTGGAGGCCATCGAGGAGACAAATCCGAAAAAGAAACGCAAACAGGCTGTATCAATGGATGACATCAAACATCCAGAACTTTACAAACGACTGCTCATGTGGCGTGAGAAAAAAGCATCTTTCCATGACACAAACCCCAACAATATCATTCAGCAGAGGGCTCTGGTTAACATTGCTAACTATCTGCCTGCCGACAAGCTGTCTCTGACGGCTGTGCAATATGTGGGACGCATAAGTGTTACCAAATATGGAGAGGACATCCTGGGAATCGTCAACACCTATCTGACCCAGAATGATCTTCAGGGTACTTCCTTGTCGATTATCACGAAAGAAGCGACGAAGGGGAAAGGGGTATCTGAAACATACCAAATCACATTCGATCTGTACCGTCAAGGAAAATCACCTGAACAGATTGCCAGCGAACGTGGATACTCACTTTCTACCATCATGGGACATCTTGGCTATTTCGTCAAAAAAGGGGAATTGCCTATGTCTGACTTTGTGACACCCTCACAGCAACATGCCATTCAACAAGCCGTCGCAAAGGTGGGAACATCTCATGGGCTCAAGGCCATTAAAAACAATTGTTCTGAAGAGGTGACATACGACCAAATTAAGATCGTGCTCTCGATATGACAATCTGTCACTTCTTTGTCATACTTTGCTCTTATCCCAACTCATGGCATGTGATTTGCTCACAGATAATCGAATTGCGACAGCATTCATGTGTTCATTCATTCGAGTATAAACAATAAAAATCATACAAAATGGGAAAAGTAATTGGTATTGACTTAGGAACTACAAACAGCTGCGTTGCCGTTTTCGAAGGTAACGAGCCGGTAGTAATCGCAAACAGTGAAGGAAAGCGCACCACTCCATCGGTGGTAGGCTTCGTACAGGGCGGTGAGCGTAAGATTGGTGACCCGGCAAAGCGTCAGGCTATCACCAACCCGAAGAACACCGTGTACTCTATCAAGCGTTTCATGGG
>DETG01000046.1:0-256 GCA_002361535.1 Prevotella sp. UBA3294 | reverse complement strand
AAGGAAATCTCGCGCGTACCTTATAATGTTGTCAACGAGAACGGCTATCCGCGCGTTGACATAGAGGGCCGTAAGTACACACCGCAGGAAATCTCGGCCATGATTCTGCAGAAGATGAAGAAGACCGCTGAGGACTATCTCGGACAGGAAGTGACCGACGCCGTTATCACCGTGCCTGCATACTTCTCTGACTCTCAGCGTCAGGCAACGAAGGAAGCTGGCCAGATTGCTGGTCTGAACGTGCGCCGTATCGTCA
>DETG01000099.1 GCA_002361535.1 Prevotella sp. UBA3294 | reverse complement strand
GAGAATGCAGGTTTCAAGGCTGGTGATGTGTACAACGCACTCGCAGGAGCAGAGAAAGCACTGACCGTAGCAGAGATTGCTAAGGCAGCAAAGATCAGCAATGAGGAGGTTATCCTGGGTGCAGGTTGGTTGCTCAAGGAAGGCAAAATCAAGGATGCTGAAGGTAAGATTGTTTTGGCTTAATAGACAATGAGACATAAGAGAAGGGCTGGATGCTGGTGCATACCGGCCCTTCTTTGATTATAACAGGCAAAGTTCTTGGCAACAAGTTACGACGATACAATATTAAAGGTGCTGACAGAGGCAGGGAAGGAAGGACTGAGTGTGCAGAAGATCGCACACCATGTATTCAATGCCTCGAACACGTTCTTCGAAACGGTGAGTCTCGAAGAGGTGCACCGCTATGTGCAACAGTATTTGCTTCGTAACTCCAGACACTCCGACTCCATCATTGAAAGCACGGGAACTCGAGGCATCTATCGTATCAACGAGAAATCCTCCGCCTCGCAGCAACTCATGCTGATGTTCAGTGATGAGGAGCCGCAAGCGGAGAATCCGAAACCGGTCATCGACCAGTCTTTATCTTTATTCTGATTCTTATTTGATCAGTTCAACGCTACGCTTGAGGAAGGTGTCGAGGGCGGCGCCTTTCAACATACCGTTCTGCAACAAGGCAAGGTCGATGAGCTGATGGACAATGGCATTGCCTTTGGCATAGTCGGCAATCACAGCCTTCTTCTTATCCTTCTGTTCATTGAGGACTTTCTCACTGGCTTGGAGATCGTCTTTCTCTTCCTGGGTGATCTCGTCATATTTCTTCTTGTTCTGCTCACTGCGCAAAACGTCAACACGGGCTTGCTGTCCACGGATCTCACTCTCGATGGGCTTGAGTTGCTCGCTTACCTTTGCTGTTTCATCATCGACGACTATCTTGATCAGCGGGTGATCGCTGTTCAGAATGAGGTTATAGCTATCGGGCATCTGTCCGTAGAAACTCATTCCCTGCTGATAGCGGCTCATATCCTTCATCCTGCGCATATACTCACTCTGCGTGATGATCACAGGCTGGGCGGTCTCGCCTAATGCCTGCACCTCTACCATGAACTCTGCTTTCTCCAACTTTGGCATCTGTGAACGGAAAGCCTCTGACAAATTGTCACGTGTTCCTTCGTCAAGATCATTCTTCGGAGCATCCTCCTTCACGATAAGTCTGTCAATAATGTCGGCATCCACACGTGTGAAACGGCTCTTCTCCAATTTCTGTTCGAACATGGAAACGGTTGGGGTGTCAAGTTGTCCGTCCATCAAAAGTACACTGTATCCTTTCGCCTTGGCTGCCTCGATATAAGAATACTCCTCTTCTTTGTGATTGGCATAGAGGTAGATCAAGTTACCGTCTTTGTCGGTCTGGTTGTCCTTGATGAGGGTTTTGTATTCATCCAATGTGAAATACTTGCCGTCCACATCCTTCAGCAGACAGAAATCCTTGGCACGGTCGTAGAAGTCTTCCTGTGAGAGCATACCGTAATGGATGAAGAGTTTCAAGTCGTCCCATTTCTCCTCGTATTCCTTCCTGTTCTCCTTGAATATACTGTTCAGACGGTCAGCCACTTTCTTGGTGATATAAGTACTGATCTTCTTAACGTCACGATCGCTCTGCAGATAGCTTCGGCTCACGTTCAAGGGGATGTCAGGTGAGTCGATGACACCATGAAGGAGGGTGAGGAACTCAGGAACGATTCCTTCCACCTGGTCGGTAACGAAGACCTGATTGCAATAAAGCTGGATTTTATTACGTTGGATATCAATATTGTTCTTGATACGGGGGAAATAGAGAATTCCAGTAAGGTTGAAGGGATAATCTACATTCAGATGAATCCAGAAAAGGGGTTCGTCCATCTGCATGGGGTAGAGAGTACGGTAGAAACTCTTATAGTCTTCATCTTTCAGCGTACTGGGTGTCTTGGTCCATAACGGTTCTACGTGGTTGATGACATTGTCCTCGGACGTCTCCACCTGCTTGCCGTCCTTCCATTCCGTCTTCTTTCCAAAAGCAACAGGAACAGGCATGAATTTACAATACTTATTCAGCAACTGCTCAATCTGACCTTTCTCCAGATATTCCTTGCAGTCATCGTCGATATAAAGGATGATATCACTACCACGGTCGGCCTTTTCTGTTTCCTCAATGGTGAACTCAGGACTGCCGTCGCAACTCCATTTCACGGCTTTGGCATCTTCCTTGTAGCTCTTGGTGACAATTTCCACCTTCTTGGATACCATGAACGACGAATAGAAGCCCAGACCGAAATGTCCGATGATCGCATTGGCATTGTCTTTGTATTTGTCGAGGAAGTCGTTGACACCAGAGAAAGCGATTTGGTTGATATATTTGTCAATCTCCTCCTCGGTCATACCAATACCTCGGTCACTAATGGTCAGCGTGCCCTCTTTCTCGTTCAGTTTCACCTGTACAGTAAGATCACCTAACTCACCTTTGAAATCACCACGGTCGGCCAATGTTTTCAGCTTCTGTGTCGCATCAACGGCATTAGAAACCATCTCACGTAAAAAGATCTCATGGTCGGAATACAAGAACTTTTTGATAACGGGGAAGATATTCTCGGTTGTAACCCCAATATTACCTTTTTGCATAGTGTATAATAATGTTTATATTTCCATTTCCCTTGTTTGCAAAATCCATGCCAAAGGATAGAAAGATATTGCATTTGTTGCCAATTTGCTATAAAATCGTTTCATTTACATTTTTTATAATTATTAATCGCAGCGTGAAAAGAAATTTTCATTACCTTTGCATAACTAACGATAGATGTGACTACGGTCATGAAAGTACAAAAAGGTAAATTCGAGATCATTGCTGACTATTACATTGCTCATTATGATGACTTATTAGGGTTCGTCAAGAAGCAGTTACAGTATGCGGACGAGGCGGAAGACATTGTGCAGAATGTTTTCCTCCGTCTGTTAAGTACTGACAAGATGATTTCGCCCGTGACTCTGCCATGTCTGGCATATACCATCGCCCGAAACTTAGTGTATGACTATTGGCGTCATCATCAGTCGATTGAGGCCTACGAGCATTACCTGAAGTACGCGAGGGTAGAAGATGATCTTGATGTGGGAAGTGTCTATAGTGTGGTGGAAATCTATGAGATCATGGAACGTGGTATGGCCCGTCTCACTGACACTCAACAGATGGTTTATCGGATGAATTTTTGCGAGGGTCTTCCCGTATCTGAAATTTCCAGGACATTACGTATGAATTACAAAAGTGTGGAGCATCGGTTGGGTACAGCGAGAAAGGAAATGCGTCAATATATTGAGAAAATGTTGGCATGAGTCTGCATGCTGGCAGCAATATAGATCAAAGAGGTATTAAAATATAGCCTATTACGAATTTCGATAGGTAGGTTTTTAAGGTTAACAAGCTCCTGTTACGTAGTGATACGCAAACAGGAGCGCTTTTTTTAGTTCTCTTTGACGGCCATTACACCATCTTCTCTTAGTTCCGGGTGTAGGTAGATCGTTCGTACGAAGGTATCCTGTTCATGGATTATGGTAGTCTTGAGATATCGCAGTTCACCAAGTTCCACGTATGCCCCATAGTGGATAGGGTGTTTAAAGAGCTTATCTGTATTGGATGCATTCTGCATTTGTCTCAGTTTCTGGTCATCGAGTTTACGGGTAGAGCCTAACTTCCCGTAGCTTACTTGATAATCATTGTTTAACAGATTGGCATCGAGGAACTTCTCAATAATCCCTTCTGCCTTGTGTTGCTCACCACAGGCGGTGAGCAACACGGCAGCCAGGCATATTATAGATAACTTCTTTCTCATAACACTCATGCACAAGCAGGAATATTCTTTAGGATCTCCAACAGGTGATCCCAAACCATCTGTACTGTGGGAATGAGCAGTCGCTCATCAGGAGAGTGTACGCCGCGAAGAGTAGGACCGAAGCTCACCATGTCGAGATGGGGATATTTCTCTGAGAATAATCCACATTCCAGTCCTGCGTGGATACCCAGTACTTTGGGTTCTTTGTTGAACAGTTTCTTATAGGTCTCCACTACCAAAGAGGTGAGGGCACTGTTGGGGTTCATCTTCCAGGCAGGATAACCGTCACCCTGTACCACTTCAGCACCAGCTAACTGGAAGACGGCCTTGATGGTGGCTGCTTGGTTGTCGAGAGCACTCATCACGTTACTGCGTTGAGAGGCGACGATAATCACCACGTTGTCACGGGTCTCTACACTGGCAACATTATTCGAAGTCTCCACCATCCAAGCAAGAGCTTCGTCCTGACACATGGCGAAGACACCGTTGTCAACAGCCTGCATGGCTTGGATGAACTTGGTGCTTGTGGCGAGATCCATCACAGGTGCTGCCTCCGTACTCTCCATACTGAATTGCATTGATTTTTCTGTGACATGGTATTCTTCTTCAATCTGAGTGGCAAAGATATTCCAGTCGGCCTTGACGTTCTCCTTGACATCATGGGCTACACCGAAGATGACCGCACCGTCACGAGGTATGGCATTGTGCAGCTTCCCTCCGTTGAAACTCACAAGGCGCAGTCCGTAGCGTTCTTGGGTCTGGTAAAGGAAACGGCTTAGGATCTTGATGGCATTGCCTCGTTTCTTGTTGATGTCATCACCAGAGTGCCCACCCACTAAGCCTTTCAGAGATGCCTTGAGGAAGAAAAGCCCTGTAGGGGCCTCCTCACGCTGACAATGGAAGGTGGCTGTAGTGTTCCTGCCCCCGGCACACGATACGAAGATCTGTCCTTCATCCTCAGAATCGAGGTTGATGAGCATTTTTCCTGTCATAAAACCTGACTGCATGCCTTCTGCACCAGTCAGACCAGTCTCTTCGTCACGGGTGAAGACACACTCTATCGGACCATGCTGAATATCGTTTGAGTCGAGGATCGCCAATTCAATGGCACATCCGATACCGTCGTCAGCACCCAACGTGGTGCCCTTGGCTGTCAGCCACTCACCATCCACATACGTCTGGATGGCATCTTTGTCAAAATCGAAATCGATATCTACCAGTTTCTCGCATACCATGTCCATGTGACTTTGCAGGATCACGGTTTCGCGATTCTCATATCCCGGTGTCGCTCCCTTGCGGATGATTACATTACCTGTTTCATCGACAACTGTCTCCAATCCATGACTTTTACCAAAGTCCTTCAGGTACTCAATCATTTTTTCCTCACGCTTACTGGGTCGGGGAATCTGGTTAATCTTTGCGAATTGCTCGAATACGCAAGCTGGTTTTAATTCACTTGTATTCATAGATATTTGTTCTTTTGTTGTTGAATCATAGATGGTTTATTCTTGTATTTCAAATCTTTAACGTTGTTGAAGATACTTTCGTTCGGAAAAAGCAAAATAAATTTGTTTATTCTCTCACTTATTCGTATCTTTGCACCCGATTTATTCGTAGAATGCTTTTGCAAAATTACAAAAAATGATAGAAACTCTCGTCATTACCGTGTTAATAATTGCTATAAGTATAGCTTTATTATGCATCAAACTTCTTGTCAAGAAGGATGGGAAGTTTACCTCAATGCATATTCATGACAGCGAGGCCATGCGTGAGCGGGGAATCCATTGTGTGATGGATCAAGACAGGGAAGCACGGAAAGCGAACAAAGCCTATTAGTAAGCAAATTAAAAACAATAAAACATAAAGGTAATATGAAGAAGACATTAGTATTTGCCATCACCGCAGCTTGTGTGCTGGCATCATGCAACAATCAAGCTCCTAAAATGGACGAAAAGACTCAGACTGCCGAGAGCGCACCTTCTGAAATGAAGATTGCATATGTTGAGGTTGACTCGATCATGTCGCAGTATAAGTTCTGCAAGGAGTACACCAAGATCCTGGAGAAGAAAAGTCAGAATATCCAGAACACCATCAACCAGAAAGGCCAGAGCCTTCAGGCTGCTGCAGTGAAGTTCCAACAGGATATTCAGAACAACAAATATACACAGCAGCAGGCTGAAGCAGTGAATGCCGGCTTACAGAAGCAGCAGGCCGACCTCCAAGCTCTGCAGCAGCGTCTGGGTAATGAGTTCCAGGCTGAGACGGATAAGTTCAACACCGCTTTGCGTGACAGCATCCAGCATTTCTTAGCCAGCTACAATGCTAATAAGAAGTATGCCCTGATCATCTCCAAGGCTGGTGATAATATTCTGTATGCTGACAAAGCTTATGATATCACCGCTGATGTTATCAATGGTCTGAACAAGGCTTATAAGAGCAAGGCTGTTGCTGAAGAGAAAAAAGAGGCAAAGAAATAAGTTTCCCTATAATAATATAATAAGGTGTAATGTGCATGCATTACACCTTATTTTCACTCCATACCTATGAGACGGAAAGAGCGATACGCTTTTGTACTGGATTATTATCGTCAACGCATGCCCCATGTCAGTACCGAACTAAAGTTCGGAAGTGTGTTCCAGTTGTTGGTAGCTACTCTGCTCAGTGCGCAGTGTACCGACAAGCGCATCAATAGTGTTACTCCGGAGCTGTTCCGCCATTACCCTGATGCGAATAGCATGGCTATGGCGGAGCCAGAAGAAATCTACGAATATGTGAAGAGTGTGAGCTACCCTCATTCGAAGTCAAAACACCTTGTGGAAATGGCAAGGATGCTCGTCAGTGACTTCCATGGTGAGGTTCCTCAGGAGATGAGTGATCTGGTAAAGTTACCTGGCGTAGGACGGAAAACGGCCAATGTGATACAGGCCGTGGGATTTGGCCGCAGTGCCATTGCTGTTGACACCCATGTGTATCGGGTCAGTCATCGGTTAGGACTTGTTCCTACAACGGCCAATACACCAGCGAAGGTGGAAATGACACTCAGAAAGAATATCTCCGAGGACGACCGTGCCGACGCTCATCACTGGCTCTTACTTCATGGCCGTTACATCTGTCAGAGTCGGCAGCCCCATTGTGAACAATGTCCTTTTGACTTTTTCTGTCCTAAGAACCTTGAACATTCAAAACTGTAAACCCATACATTCTATTATGCAAGCACAAAGAATCCTTAACTATCTCCGTGAGATAGCGGTCAATAATAATCGTGAGTGGTATTATGAACACAAAGATGAATATGATGCGATACGAAAAGACTTTAACGCTGGAATAGCCAAGGCAATAGGACAAATTGCCGACTTTGATCCGAGTATCGCACATTTAACCGTGAAAGACTGTACTTACCGCTTTAACCGTGACACCCGTTTCTCGCCAGACAAGTCACCTTACAAGCGACATTTGGGGGCTTATATCTCTGCCCGTGGAAAGAAATCCCTTCATGGTGGTTATTATATACACTTGGAGCCGGGGCATTGTATGCTGGCCGTTGGCACCTATTGGCTACCAACGAATATCCTTACCTCCTGCCGTCATGAGATAATGGCGAATATCGATGCATGGAGAGCGATCGTGGAAAACAAGACGTTTCTGAGTTTCTTTGGAAGACCCGGAGAAGGTTCCACGGGTCATGAGGGTGGGGAATACGAAATGTCCTCTCCCAAAGGCTTTGGTATCATGCACTTGAAAACCGCGCCCAGCGGCTTCCCCCGTGATTATGAGTTCATAGAGTACCTACGGATGAAAGACTACTGTTGTTGGAAGTGCGTCCCCGATACCTTCTTTGAAGATGACCACTGGCTTGGTGAGATGGCAAAAGTGTTCAAGGTGGGGAAACCCATGATGGATTTCATCAACAATGTCGTTGATGATTATGAGTAATCCCCAGTCTTGTTAATTAATGGGTAGCCTCCCACCATCCGGTTTTTGTCTTGTGATTGACTGCACACCAGCTTTCTGTGGGATCAGAGATGGTGATTCCTGAGAACGTATTGATAGGAATGAATCGTTTCTCCCTTGGAGAGGGCTGAGAAAAGAACATCTCTGTACACCGTTTGTAAGGAACGAGCCTGGACATCTGTGTCTCGAATGTCCGATAGAGTGTCTCGTCCTTACAGAGATGCTTAACATAATCACCCAAGTCAAAGAAGATGGTGGGAGAATAGCCGTCAAGAATTTGAATGTCATCCAGGTCGTCCTCAAACGAGAACTGGCTGTTGATCTGTTTCATGATCCTTACGGTCTCGTCAACCTCGCTGATCTTTGTCACGCCGATCGTGCCATAGTTCCTCAGATTTCCATTGTCGTCCACGTAGTCTTTGTAGAAGTCATAGAATCCTTCCACTATTCCGTTGTAGTTTTTATCGAGCAGCGATGAACCTATCGTAGCGTAGGGCATTCCGGCTAACATCACCTCACTGGTAGATGCGATGAGGTAATCGGTCACTTCTTTCAACTCATAGGCCACCTCAATGTTCGACATATAGCAATCGTCGAACAAAATGTAATCAGTCTTTCCGAAAGAATTCTTAACGGCGGTTGCCAGGGTGGAGATGTC
Organism: Prevotella sp. UBA3294; assembly: GCA_002361535.1. Taxonomy (GTDB): domain Bacteria; phylum Bacteroidota; class Bacteroidia; order Bacteroidales; family Bacteroidaceae; genus Prevotella. The sequence continues at coordinate 1,156 of DETG01000099.1, read as the reverse complement.
CGTTTGGTAGGTCTCCATGCCAGGGTTTCCAAACCACCGGGTCTCCCATTCGAAATCATCTTCATTGTTATGTGTCCCCCTGGCCATAAACGTTGTCTGCTTGGCATACACCTCCTGTCCTGCGGGAATCCATCCACTGGCATGGCTCCCAATAACCAACGCGTAGGATTTTGCTGGTGCTTCCTGTTTCACATCATTGAAGAAAGAAGTGATTCCTGCCACTGAAGAGTAGCTGGCTCCGCTGAGGTTCGTGTAGGTTTTGAGCGTATCGTTCACACAGGCCCCCTTCTGATATTTGAGATCTATCAGATAGGCTCGGTTTTCATTAGCGGCTATCAGCACCATGACTTTTTTGCTACCCAGTCCTCTCCTATATTCAATGGCCGTTTTCATGCCACTGATATTCTTCAGAAAATACGAGTAAATATTATCGCTCGAACTGGATTTTGACCAAGGCAAATACATCAGCACGGTCATCTCTGACTCAACGACTGGTTCTGGCTCATCATGTTTCTTATGGCATGACACCAAGGTCAACACGGCAAGGAGCAGCAGGAATGCTTTCTTCATATTGTAACCTTTAGAGTTTTTTGCGGAGTTCAGTAATGCTTTCCTGAAGGGCTGCAATCTTTTCTTCAGAGTCGCTTTGTTTTTTGCGCTCCAAGGCAACGACGGCCTCAGGTGCATTAGCCACAAACTTCTCGTTGGCCAGTTTCTTCTTCACTCCCATCAGGAATCCTTCCAAATGCTTCAACTGGATCTCTGCCTTTTCCAACTCAGCAGCAACATCGATCATATCGCCCAAGGGAACAGCAAATTCATCGGTGCCTACCATAAAGGCACTGGCATCGGCACTTTTCTCGTTCACCACCTGGATATCCTTCAGATTTGCCATCTTGGAAATCACTTCGTTGAAGGTCTCAAAGTGGTTGGCGTTCAACACCAACAGTTCCAGCTGTTCCTTCGGGGCAATATTTTTCTGACTACGTACCATACGGACACCAGAAACGATTTGTTTTACCTGTTCGATCTCCTCTGTTAAGTGTATCTCCTCAGCAGTGGGGGCACTGATCTTCAGACAGTCGCGCATGATGCTCTCACCATCCTTGCGGTCGTAAAGATGTTGCCAGAGCTCTTCCGTGATGAACGGCATGAA
>DETG01000057.1 GCA_002361535.1 Prevotella sp. UBA3294 | reverse complement strand
TCTCCACTGCTTGTCTTGAGAACTTGTCACACTCTAATCCCTTGGCACCACCAGCTGTGGCATTGGTATGACCTGTAGAGGTGTGTCCCATTCGCAGGATGCGCCACATGCCTTTGGGTAAATCAATCTCCAACATGTCACCATCCATCTTGGCACAGATGATGTCCTGTGGGCGAAGATAGTCGTCAGCAGACAGTTCTTCCTTGGAGGTGTCAGGGGCGATGCGCCATACATAACCTGCCTTGCCCTCCCAATTGTCGATGACAGACCAACTGCCGAACTTGATATTCTTCAGTCTGAGAACGGGTTTCCATTTAGCGGCATCCAGATCCTCAGCACCTGGTTCTGTTCCCTCTGGTGTCCATTCAAAACGGAAATACTTGGCTCGGGTGGGAGGAATACTGAATGTCGTATTGAAACCCGTGTTCTGCCATCCCTGCCGAGGGGGCGTAAGCTGTTTGACAGCATAGAAAATCACCCCGTCGTCAGATGCTTTGACACTCAGCCGCTGGCATTGGAAGTTCGTACCAGAGGGTTCTATTTCAATGTTCCGCACTAATGTGGAACGATCGAACTCATATTGTATCCAACAAGGAGTGTCAGCACAATATACACCTTTCGCATTGATGGTTACCTCTGGGGAATAGGAAACCTTGGGACTGCCAGGTCTGTCTTGCTTGACAGGTATCGCATAGACAGCGATGTCCTCATAGTAATTCTCATAGTGTTGAGGCTTGGACATTCGGAAATGATGGAAGCCTCCCCCCATGATTGTATCGCAGAACACAATCTTCTGCATTGATTCCTCTGGCTTAATCCATGGACCACCAGCCAGAGCAAAGCCGTCACAAACGTGAATACCCATCCCCAAGCCGAGGGAATCAGCTTGCACAAGGGCTAAGTCGACCATTTTCCAGAAGTTGTCACTCAGGGCATCGGCATTGCCTTCATATTCTGGTCGTTCCGCAGCACCTCGGATAGGCATCAGGTAACAGCCTCCCAGTCCCACATCCTTCATTGCCTTCAGGTCAGCACGGATGCCCGCCTCACTGACGGCGCCATACATCCAGTACCAGAAAGTCCAGGGGCGGAAGCTCTCTCCCTGTCCCTCCCCAAAGGAGGGGAGTAGGAAAGTTACCAGGAATGCGAGTATGCTTATTCTTTTCTTCATCATGATCATTTTGGGACATTATCTTCTCCCTCCCTTGGGGAGCATCGGGGTGGTTCCCTATTCAAACACAAACGTTGCACCGATCATGTCATGACCTTTCGCCCAGTAGGGCTGAGCAGAAGGACCATTTAAGTCGGTAGTGTTCACCTTGTTACGCACGGCAGGTATCGCCTTGAGGATGCTGATGCCGGTCTGTGGCAGTTCGAAAAGGATGTGGTCGCGACCGTCACGCGGCTGATAGATGCCTATCAAGTGGTGCTGGTCGATGTCGGTGATGCCGATGCGGCCCTCGGTGGTTAGCAGTTGCATCCACGAGACATCGGCGAAATAGCCCTTGAACTCAGGATATTCCCACGACTCTCCGGGAATCGGGTCGTTGTAGTCTGTCGCCCAGTAGCCGTACTGCGGACCTTCCAATCGGTTCTGCCATACACGATAGGGACCACGTCCTACCCATTGCTTGGAGCGCACTTGCTGTTCGGGATAGTCGAAACTGATGCCTAACAGATCGACAACGCCGTTGAATGCGTAGCTGACAGCAACATGAACGCGCCCATTAGGCCAGAAATTCCACGCTACCTGGTCGATGCTGCCGTGCCGATAGTGGGCTATGAGCTCGCTATCGTGCCATTCGAAATGGTCGAACTGTCCTTGGTCGGCATATTCGGTGTACTGAGTCTTCTTGTCGAATGCCTGTTTGTCGTCGTGGTTATAGAAGCCATCCTGCGAACGGTCGGCACGCTTGGCGGCCACCAGTCGCGGACCTTGCAGTGAAAGTTGGCCGCGAGCGGTCTTCACATGAGTGAGACGGCCGTCCTGTTTCGAGAAGACGTATGTCTTACCCTGCGACACAACGGTCAGTTGTGCATCATCCTCGGTGTGACTCGGCTCAACGCTTATAAAGGCGGTATCGACGATATCCACCAGCGGATTGCGGAAACTCCAGGTGAAGATGTCGTGCCCGTGGGGATCGGTGGCACTAATTTCCACCACTTCGGCAAGGCTCTCTGGCAAGGCGATGGTGGCGACAGCACCGGGTTCTGTACTGGGAACACGCAGTGTACCCTTTCCAATGACACTCACTTCTTTTTCACCCAGGATGGGCATATCGAGCAACCGATAACTGAAACGGCAATCACTGAGATTGGTGAAATCGTAGTGGTTGCACAGTTCTATCTGGTTGTTGAGGACATTGAGTTCCACGGGGCTCCACACCTCTTTAATTGTATAGAACGAACCTTCCTTCTCCATGTGGGGCCCCACGATACCGTCGGCACCGAAATTGCCCATGCAATCCACAATAGCATTCTCAGGGCTCCCCTCCTTTTGGGAGGGGTTGGGGGTGGGCTCCCAGTCCGTACGCACCACCCCTTGGTCCATCAGGTCCCAAAGGAAACCACCTGCACAGCGGGGATTCGACATCATGAGTTTCCAGTAGTCTGCCAGTCCGGCACCATGACCACCGTCATACAGTCCGTGCAGGAACTCCGTAGGCATGAATATCTCCTTCTGTCGCATGAACTCTGCTGTCTCGCCCCATGAGCGATAGTGCTTCGTCTCGAAGCCGTTGCGGTTAGCCCAGGGGTAGAGCACCACGCGCTGCTGTGGGTCGAACTTTTGGAAGACAGGTTCTAACTCGTAGTTGAAACCTCCTTCATTGCCATTGCTCCAGAAGATAATCGAAGGGTGGTTCACATCGCGTGTCACCATCTCTTCTACAATCTGACTACCCACGATGGTCTCATGTGCCCAGTGCCAGCCGGGCTGTTCACATTCTACGTAGAGTCCTAACGAGTCGCAGGCATCCAAAAATTCCGGATCGGCGGGGTAGTGGGAGAGGCGGACGGCATTCATATTCATCGACTTGATGAGTTTCACATCCTCGATATTCTTCGCTTTGGAGAGGGTACGACCTGTTTCCGGACGGAACGAATGACGGTTCACGCCCTTGAAGATCACTTTCTTCCCGTTGATGAATACACCGTCTTCCTGATCACCGGCATATTGATGACGGTACTCGATGGTGCGGAAGCCGAACTTCTGTCGTTCTACATGGAGTGCTTTGCCTTGGGCATCCCTGAGGGTAAAGACTGCGGTATAAAGGTTTGGCGTCTCGGCATTCCACTGCTTGGCATTCTTGACGTTGAAATCAATCTTCATCCCATCACTGGCTGCTGTAACGGCAGGGCTCTTTGCCACTATCGCTCCCCTATCGTCTGTGATATCAACGCTTACGGAACCCTTGGGGAGGGCGCGGTTCAGATAGACATCAGCCATGAAACGGCCATCACCTTTTGCGTTGATGGCCACGCGGTGGATATTCAGTGCGGGCTTGGAGATGATATATACGGGCCGCCAGATACCGCCGAAGTTCCAATAGTCGGCACGGCGCTCGGCGAGGTTTACCTGCGGGTTACTGCTCTCCTTCGACACCTCCACCTCCAAGCGGTTCTTTTTCTGTCCGAAGAAGATACGGTCACTGACATCAATCGTATGACGGGTGAAGCCTCCCTGATAGGTGCTCTTGCCTGCCTTGCGACCGTTGATGGTGGCACTCAGATCCGTAAATGCAGCCTCAAATACCAGAAACACCTGTCGCCCTTCCCATTCCTTGGGTAGCGTGAACTCAGTCTTGTATCTCCCTTTCTCATCGGCGATACCCTCAGGAGTGGCCTTCCCGTAGAAACGCATGCCATACTGATAGGTGCCAAAGCCCTGCAGTTCCCAGCACGAAGGAACACCGATCTTCGTCCATTTACCACTATTACGGCCATCGGTACAAAAGAAATCCCATTGTACCATGTCGTCACATCCTGTTCCACTAAGGTACTGTCGGTGGGTATTCACATCATTCGACTGTGCCAGCATGTTTAAACCACATGCCCACAGCATCATACAGATCAAAACTTTTTTCATATCAAAGCATTACTATTTATAGTAATGACTCATTTAGGGCAATCTTGTAACCTGATGGGGACATGCGTTTTTCAAAAGTGAATGCCTTGAATGCCTTGTCCATGGAAAACGATTCATCATTTGCAGTTTTTTCAATAATTATTTGCAGAAAAGAATTATTATGCTTAATTTTGCAGCATATTGTAACTACAACTCTACTTTATTAACAAATTAAATATATATCGTATGAAGAAAATCTTTACGCTGATTGCAATGGCCGCCATGGCTATTGGTGCGAATGCACAGACTTGGAACTTCTCCGAGTGGGAAGCCAAAGAGTACGAAGAAACCTTCACTAAGGACGGCTTGACAGTGACAGCCACCTCAGGTGCGAAGGTGACCATCGACGGAAACAACAAGACCGTTGATGACGTTAGTTACACCCAGCGTCTGAAGACTGGTGGTACTGGTGGATTTGCCGAGGATGGTACAGAGCAGCGCACGCTGAAGTTCGATGTTCCCGGTAATGCTACCATCGACATTATTCTCTGCTCTGCCAGTAGTAGTGAGGACAGAACGCTGAATGTGTATTTTAATGCTTTTACTGCTGAATCCAAAGGAGATCCCAGCACGACGGTTCCCGCCGTTGCCGGTAGTCCTGTGAAGCAGACCGTAGAGTACAAAGGTGAAGCTACAACAATCACATTGTGCAGTGCCAAGAGTGGTGTTAACATCTATGCTATCTATGTGACAACTGCCGGTGGAACAGATCCCACTCCCTCCGATTCACAGCCTATTGATCTGACCCTGGAGGCAGGTACTGATATCGGTAAGGCACTTGCTACTGCCATGGAGACCAATCCCACCCCGTCGACAATCAGTGTTTCATTAGCCGCTGGTGCATATACCACCTCTTTGCCCATCGTGGCCGGTTGTGACATTACGATTAATGGTAACGGTGCTGAGATTGATGCTTCTGCTTTGAGTGAGGCTTTCATCAAGTTGGCTGACCTCACAGAAGAGGAGTATGGTAAGAAGGTGAACATTACCTTCAACGATCTGACTATTTCAGGTATTCCTTATCAGCTGATCTATGCAAACAAGCAGCAGTACCTGATGAATGTCAAGGCAGCCAACAGTATCTTCGGCATCAATGGTGCTGCCAAGAAGGCTACCTTCGATTGCAATGGTGGCGGAAATATTGCTCATCTGATCATTGACGGCTGTACCATCTATGCTAACCCTGCCGTTGACATGAATGGTGGATTCTTCACCTCTCAGAGCAGTAAGGCCGTTGTTGAGTTGGATGAAGCTGAAACAGAAAGCAAGGAAATTAGCAACAGTACTCTTTATAACATCACCTATAACAGGACTGTGAATTCACTCAGGAAGAACAGTCAGGAGTATCAGAGCTATGTTGTGAAGAACTGTATCATCGTGAACTGCGGTAAGAAAGGCCAGTTCCTCAAGGGATTGAATGCAGGTCAGGCTGGTAAGACCGGCAACTGGAATGTAGATGGTAATATCTTCAACTTTGACGGTGGGGATATCAGCACTGATGAGCTTGTGGTAGATGGCGTGACACTGAACAATATTCCTGGTGTGGTGACCTTCAGCAATCCTGAGACTGGTGACTTCAACTACAATGTGAAGGTGAGCGAGGGTGTTACCGTTCCCGCTTCAATCGGTGACCCGCGTTGGAGACAGACCGTTACTACTGGCATCAGCGAGGTGAAGACCGCTGCCGAGAGCAATGATGTGTGGTACAACCTCCAGGGTGTACGTGTGGATCAGCCTGTGAAGGGTGTCTATGTAAGCAAAGGGAAGAAAGTTATCGTGAAGTAAGTTTCACCTTTCTCTCATATTATACTCCGCCCACTCGCATCCATTAGCGGGTGGGCGGATTCTTGTACCATTCTACCATCTGAGGGAGAAGGACGGTATGGTGTTATGCTACTCATCTCAGTAGTAAAAGGAAATGTGAAAAATTCAGAATTTATTTTACGAATTAACTTCGTTTAACGCGAAATACGGGCACGGAGAGAACTAACCGCCCTCTCGGTCGAATTTGAGCGATTCTGACGGGGTTTAGTAAGGTGCTGATAATGAATACGTTAGTAAAATTCGGCATTTTCGACTTGCAAAAACTATGTTTTTAGAGTCCAAAAACATAGTATTTTTGGGTCAAAAACATAGTTTTTAGTGGTCAGAAACACCGTTTTTGTGAAGTAAAAGAACTAAATGACTCTTCTGGGGGGTGCCCTTACGGCACCTTGCAAACTTTCAAAAGTAAAATCCATGGCTTTTCGAGGGAACGTCACCTAAGGGTCGTTCCGATCGGCGTTTTCACTCGTTCCGACGACATCTACAGGAGTAAGGTGACGGCGGAACGAGGCATAGATGACGGCGGAACAGGTGTAAGTAGAGTCTGGAACGACCCCAAACAGACTCTACGTAAACATTACGTAGGCTCTACTTGGATTCAAATCAGACTTTACTTGCAACCTAATGAGACTTTACTTTGAACCCAAAGAGGCTTTACTTGCACAAAAAGGCACTTGTGGACATTTCCATGCACTCCGAGTTTTCCCTTTCTTCCAATTAGAGTAATTTTGCAAACGTTAAATTCTTGTGAATTTTCCTGACAATATTCTCACACAGAGTTAAGGGGGTCAACGGAGAAGTTCAAATCATGT
>DETG01000056.1 GCA_002361535.1 Prevotella sp. UBA3294 | reverse complement strand
TATGACTTCCAGTTTGAGAACAAACGGGGATACAAGACTACAGTGGAAGGATTGTCTGAGAAATTCAATCCTGAGTACTGGAACTATGCCAAACTGATCTCGGGTGTGCTGCGATACCGCATGCCGATCGAACATGTGATCAAACTCGTCAGCTCACTACAGTTGAAGAGCGAGAGTATCAACACATGGAAGGTGGGCGTGGAGAGAGCACTGAAGAAATATATCTCCGACGGTACACAGGCCAAAGGACAGAAATGTCCAAACTGTGGTCAGGAGACATTAGTGTATCAGGAGGGCTGTCTGATCTGTACCAATTGCGGTGCCAGCCGTTGTGGATAATGAGAATAGAAGCAGGATACATCGAACTGAAGGGACTGCGCTTCCATGCCTGTCATGGCGTGATGGCGCAGGAGCGTGTCACCGGTGGGGAGTTCATCGTGGATCTCAGGGTGAAAACAGATCTCACCGAAGCGGTACGGAAGGATGATGTGTCCTGCACACTGAATTATGCGGAAATATATGAAATCATAAAAAATGAGATGCTTACGCCGTCCAACCTGCTGGAACATCTGGCAGGGAGGATGGGCGAAGCGATGTTCGACCGATTTCCGCAAATGGAGGAGCTGACAGTCACGGTGACCAAGAGGAATCCTCCCATGGGGGCGCAAACAGAGGGCGCTGCTGTGACATTACACTTAATAAATGATAAAACTCGGAGATGATTTCCGGTTTTTTATCTTTAAATGCTTAATTTTGCAACGCGTATGGGCAAAAAGATACTACTCTGGGTTATGATGCTTCTGTCGCTGTCCCTGTGTGCAGAAGCCGCCGGAAAGAAATTTGTGGTGGTGATCGATGCAGGGCACGGGGGTAAGGACACTGGCTGCGTGGGGAAGATCTCGAAAGAAAAGGATCTCACGCTGAAGATGGCATTGGCCTTGGGAAGGTTCCTTGAACGGAACTGTCCTGATGTGAAAGTGATCTATACGCGAAAAACCGATGTGTTCCTTGAACTTTGGCAACGTGCGGAGATAGCTAACCGTAATAAAGCTGATCTTTTTATCTCTGTACATATCAATGCCCTGCCGGGAGGTAAGATTGCCCGGGGATTCCAAACTTATACATTAGGTAGGGGCAGGAACTCTGGCAAGAAAGGTATCATGGAGAATCTGGAAGTGGCCAAGCGGGAGAATGCCGTCATCGTGATGGAGAAAGACTATAAACAGCACTATGCCGGTTTTGATCCGAACTCACCAGAAAGCAACATCATGTTTGAGTTTATTCAGGATACCTACATGGAACGGAGCGTGGAACTGGCAAAGCTGATGCAGCGGAACATGTGCGCCGCTACGGGCAGAGCCAACGGAGGAGCCCATCAGGATAATTTAGCCGTGCTGCGTTTGTCATCCATGCCAGGATGTCTGCTTGAACTGGGCTTTATCTCCACACCGGATGAGGAGCGTTTCCTGAACTCGAAGGATGCCCCGGATAAATATGCCAGAGGATTCTATAATGCATTTATCGCTTATAAGAAGAAATACTTTGGAGGAGTATCTACCCCTTTCCTCCCGGAGGCCGATCAGACAGTAAGTCTTCCAACGATCGTGCCGGAAAAGGAAAAACAACCGGAAGCAAAGGAGGAACGAAAAACAGCAGCAGCAAGACAGGAGGCGGAACAAAAACAACAACCTCAAAACGGACAGCGGGAACAGTTGCAGGAAACAAACGCAAGTGATTCGGCACGACCGGTGTTCAAGGTTCAGATCATGGCTGATACCAAGGCTGTACCATTGAACAGTGCCCGTTTCAAGGGAGTGAAGGACATCGGTACTTATCAGGAGGGAGGCTATCATAAATATACGCTGGGTAGCTCTGAGGATTACAACGAGATCTACCGACTGAGGAAATCGATCCTGAACAAATTCCCTAATGCTTTCATCATTGCTTTCAGAAATGGGGAGAAGATGGATGTCGTACAGGCTATCAGGGAGTTCAAGGCGAATCGGGACAAAAATAGCAAATAACAATAATCATGAAGAAAGAGATTAAAATTGCATTGGTGGCTATCTTAGGACTGGTGATTCTGTTCTTTGGAATGAATTACTTGAAAGGACTGAATATCTTTTCTACAGATACCAAATATTATATGTCGTTCAGTGATATCAGTGGCCTTACCTCTTCGAGTCCTATCTATGCCGATGGCTATAAAGTCGGTGTGGTGAAACGTATAGACTATGACTATGAGCATCCCGGCGACATCAAGATTGAGGCGGGTATTGATCCCAGCCTTCGCATCCCCAAAGGAAGTACAGCAGAGATCGTCAGCGACCTGCTGGGCAATGTGCAGGTGAACCTGATGCTTGGTGACCATACTGCCGACCGACTGGAAGAAGGGGGCGTCATTGAAGGGGCGATCAACGCCGGTGCCATGGGGAAGGTGAAGGAAATGGTTCCTGCCGTAGAGAAACTATTGCCGAAACTGGACAGTATCTTGGCCAGCCTGAACATGTTACTGGCTGATCCTGCCATCGCACACTCGTTACATCATATTGAATCGGTGACGGGAGACCTCACGAACACCACTCGTGAGGTGAACTCTCTGTTGGCAAAACTGAACAAGGAGGTGCCGGGAATGATGAACCGTGCCAATGGGGTGCTTGATAATGCACATACACTGACAGAGAATCTTGCCGAAGTAAATGTAGCACAGACAATGGAAAAGGTGAACGCAACCCTCCATAACGTGGAGCAGCTCACAGCACAACTGAACAGTAAGGAGGGCTCTATCGGATTGCTTATGCACGATCAGGAACTTTATCGTAACCTGAACGCAACGATGCGTGATGCCGATTCTCTGTTGGTGAACCTGAAGGCACATCCGAAACGTTATGTGCATTTCTCTTTGTTCGGAAGAAAAGACAAATAATGGGGCAATTTAAAAATCATCTAAATAAAATCTTTTTTGATTTTTTGTTCCCAATAAATGCGTAAGTGATTACTTATCGCTACTTTTCAAAGAATTTTGTCAAAAGGGGATCATAGAATCTCCTTTTGTGTTTCTTTTTAATAACCTCTTGATTTGCAACAAGTTAAAATTTTGCAATACCAAATAGTTGTTTGGCTTTATGACCAGTTTCCTAAAGTACCTGCAACACGCATTTTACGGAGAATCATTAAAAAAAGATAAATCAGATGATTTGTCTGTGTCAAGAATCTTTCTTACCTTTGCATTGTCAAAATACGGACCTTCGTATTGACAGAATACGTCGAAAGACTAACCACATTATTAATTATGAGTATAAACGCCCGTGCTTGCTGGGAAAGTTGCCTCAATTTGATTGAGGAGAACGTTACTGAGCAGCAGTTCAACACATGGTTCAGACCACTGGTCTTTGAGTCGTACAAGCCTGCGATCAAGACTTTGTTGGTACAGGTTCCAAGCTCGTTCATCTACGAGTACTTGGAGGAACACTATGTGGACCTGTTGAAGAAGGTGCTTGTGCGTGTTTTTGGTGTGGGAACGAAGCTTACGTATCGTGTGGTAACGGATAGCACACACCACCTGACACAAGATTTCCAGGCTGACGAGAATGCGACCGATGTGGTGATGCCCAGGGAGAAGACCCGTGGTAATCAGTCACCGACAGAACTTGATGCAGCACAACCTCAGGAAATAGACAGTCAGTTGAATCCCCATCAGACCTTTGCGAACTATATTGAGGGCGACAGCAATAAACTGCCACGCAGTGTGGGCTTGTCAATTGCTGAGCATCCCGGAACCACACAGTTCAATCCTATGTTCATCTATGGGCCAAGTGGATGTGGAAAGACACACCTGATCAATGCCATTGGTGTGCGTACGAAGGAACTGTATCCACAGAAAAGGGTGCTCTACGTCAGTGCGCGACTGTTTACTATCCAGTATTCGAATGCCAAGTTGCAGAATAAGATCAACGACTTCATCAACTTCTACCAAACCATTGACATGCTTATTGTGGATGATGTACAGGAGTGGGTGACAGCTGTGAGGACTCAGGATACTTTCTTCCATATCTTCAATCATCTCTTCCGCAATGGAAAGAGGATCATCCTTGCCTCCGACCGTCCACCGGTTGACTTGCAAGGTATGAATGAGCGACTGATCACTCGCTTCTCGTGTGGTCTGATTGCAGAACTGGAAAGACCGAACGTACAGCTTTGCATCGATATTCTTCAGAATAAGATCAAACGCGACGGATTGAAGATTCCTTCGGATGTAGTGCAGTTTATTGCGGAGACAGCTAATGGCAGCGTTCGAGATCTGGAAGGCGTGGTTAACTCGTTGCTTGCTTTCTCTATTGTATATAATGGGAATATTGACATGAAGCTGGCTGAGCGTGTGATTAAACGGGCGGTGAAAGTAGATGATCATCCTTTGACGGTTGATGAAATCGTTGATAATGTTTGTCGTCACTTCAATGTTTCGCCTACAGCCATGTCAAGTCGATCGCGCAAACATGAACTGGTGGTGGCACGACAGGTCTCTATGTATCTCGCACAGAAATACACCAAGATGCCTGCCAGCAGGATTGGCAAACTGGTGGCAAACCGCGATCATAGTACGGTGATCCATAGTTGTACGCAGGTGGAGCAGCGTATGAAGATTGACTCAACATTCTCTGATGAACTTGTAAGCATAGAGAACTCCTTTAAACTGAAGAAGTAGTTTAAAGGAGTTTTTTTCATCTCTTTTGGATAATAGATAAAACAAAACGGCCTACTCTTCACGAGCGGGCCGTTTCATAAAAACTAAATTAACTCAAGTTTATAGGGAAATACTCTCACGAGCATTGAATATATAATCTCACAATTGTGAGCATTATATGTCTTAATAACGTTGCAAAGGTAAGTGTTATTTTGATACTATGCAAACGTTTTCGTAAGATTCTTTGAGCTTTTTCCCTATTTTAATGTTTTTTGGCTAAATGTGCATAAACACAGGCTAATTATTAAGATGAATTTCCGTTCCCATCATCCTTTTCCATTTGATGTAGCCCAAGATGGCAATCACCACATACAGTCCGTAGAGGGATGCCTTGAAGGGAATGTTTTTGACAAGGTAGAGATAGCAGCTGATGCCATCTACGATGATCCAGATGATCCATTGTTCCAAGTATTTCCGGGCCAGTGCCCATAAGCCTACAAAGCTGAGGGCATTGGTAAACGAGTCGAGCAAAGGAACGGTACTGTTGGTGAAACGTGTCAGTACGAAATAGGTGATGCCCCAGGCTGCGAGGAAGAAGCAGAAAGAGGGGAGGATGTGTGCGCGTTTGAAATGGGTGATCCCAATCGTTGCGGCAGCATCCGAATGGCTTTTCTCCACGTTGGCTTGTCCATTTCGGCGCTCGCTGATCTTCCATGCCACATAGCCATAAACAGCTGCTATGGTGTAGTAGGCAGCCATACCCGCATCTCCGTAGAGTCCATGACCCCAATATAGATAGATGTCCAGAGCGGGCATGACAATTCCTACCACCCATAACAGTATGCTTGCGCGGTATTCGAGGATGATGTAAAGGATGCCCAACACGGTGGTAAAGGCATCCAATCCATATTCCTGAATGAACTGAGTAAACTCCATATCCTTTCTTTAGAATCGTAAGGTGATGCTACCCATGGCAGTGAAGCCGGCCATCGGGATGAATCCGATCTGATAATAGCGGTTGTCGTTGGTATGGCCGTAGCTCTCGGCGATGGCTGAATACACCCAGCCGCTGCTGGCATAGCGGGCATTAAAGATGTTGTTCAGGTTCACGCCAAATACAGCTTCTTTCACGCCGATGGCCTTCAACGGAAGCGTATAGCTCAGGTTGACATTCGTAGTGGAGTAGGCGGGCAGAGAGCGGTCTTCGTGCTCTGTGTTGTCCAGGTACTGGCGACTCACATACCCCGTATGCCATACGGCTTGCCATCCTTTGTAGTGGAAGTTCAGGAATCCGTTGAGGATGGCTGAAGGCGAGAATGCCAGTGTGGAGTTGTCATAATGGAACTGACGGAGTTCGTCGCCATTACCGTCACAGTGGTATTTTGCAGCATCGGGGTTGTCCTTCCAGTCGTCCCAGTCTTCCACGAACTCATCAAAGTCTTTGATCTTGTTGATGCTCAATGCGGCATTTCCTTCGAGGGTGAGCCAGGGTGTGATGTCCCATCCGGCTGTCAACTCAACACCAGTGCGATAGGAGTCTTTGACGTTCGCTGTCAGCGGCTCGCCGATATCGCTCTTTGCACCCGTCTGAACCAGCTGGTTGTCGTAGCTCATGTAGTAAAGGGTAGCTCCGGCACGCCATACGGGTGTGGCAAAGCTGTATCCCATTTCAAAGTCAAGCAGTGACTCTGCTTTCGGCGAGGGGTAGTTTCCGTTGTCGGTGAAGTTGTTGCGTTCCGGTTCGCGATGGCTTAATGCCAGTGAGGCGAAGGCACGGTGTCCGCCGTTATGGAAGCTGAAGCCTGCCTTGGGGTTGAAGAAGTTATAATCCTCATCGATGTCCAAATAATGCTTGCCATAGAGACCGGTAGCTTCGTCTTGAACGAACTTGTCGTTATAGCCGTCGGTCTTGTACGTCACACGGCGGTATTGCATGTCGGCAAAGGCATCCCAGCTGTCGGAGAGGTGATAGAGCGCCTTGATGAAAACGTTACCGTCGAATTTCTTGGCATCGGAGTCATAGTACTGGTAGTCACCGCTTTTCATCAGCAGAGAGCGCAGGGCGTCGTTGCTCAGGTAGGTGGCATATCCGAAGTGGTTACCACTGAACTGTTGTACCGACAGTCCGCCGATCACGTCCCAGTCGTTATCCTTGTAGTTGTTATTCCATACCAGGCCGTAGGAATCCTGTTCCAGTCCTTTCTTGCGTACCCAGTCGGTTCTCTTCGCACCTCCTAAGGCATCACCGTTGTATTCGCTGTTGGGCAGACCGAGTTTCTTGATCTTGTTATCGTAGCGGAATTCTTTGTAATATCCATAGCCATGGGTATAGTGTAGGGAGGCCATGGTGCTCCAGTTGTCGTTGATGTTCCAGGCTGCCGAAAGGATGTTGTGGTTCTGCCAGAAGTTGTCAGTGGACTTGTCCCAAGGCTTACCGTTGTTCATCATGTACCGCTCCGTCAGGTAGTTGCCGTTGGCATCGCGGGCGAAGTTGCCCTCGGCATCGTAGGAGAAACGCTCATAGAGCGAGTTGTAGCGTCCGAGTCCTACGTTATAGAGATCCTTGTAGGTCTTGATGCCAGTCGTCATCCCGTAGGTGCCGTCCATCAGTGAGAGATCGTCGTTACCTGCGGTCACTGCGTTCCATGCCTGTCCGGTCTTTTCGAAGTTTCCGATGTTCTTGTATCTGATGACGATATCATCCGCCATCCAGCTAAGACCGCCATAGTAACTGCCTGAACGACCGCCGGTGCCGTGGATATATCCGTCGGTGTTGGTCTCGTGATAGGCTCCTTCGAAGATCAGATGGTTCCAGAGCAATCCTGTAGAGAACGAACCGCCCACATTGAACGTGTTATATGATCCATAGCTGAAGTTCACCTCACCGCCGGGACGGGTGGCCGGTGTCTTTGTAGAGAGGGAGATCGTTCCGCCGAAGGCACCATCGCCATTGGTGGAGGTGCCCACGCCACGCTGAATCTGTGCGTTGCCCAACAGGGAGGCATACGAGTTCATGTTCGCCCAGAACACGCACTGGTCCTCGGGGGAGTTCAGTGGCACTCCGTCGAGGGTGACATTGATACGTGATCCTCCGGCGCCACGGATACGCATATAAGTGGTTCCCGTTCCCACACCGTTCTCGCTCCATGCCAACACACCAGGAGTCTGTGAGAACAGGAAGGGTAATTCTTGTCCGGTCTTGGAGAAGTCTTGCAACTCCTTCTTTTTAATATTCGCTACTGCAAAGGGTGCGTCTTTCTGTACCCACACACCTTTCACTACCACCTCCTGCAGCTGTTCCATGCGGAGGGAGTCGTTGTCATCTGGCCGAACGGCATGTACCTGCGCTGTCATGGCCATGATCATACTGAAAACAAATACTTTTTTCATGTTACCTTATTAATAAATGAATAAAGAATAAGGGGGAGAGAAGAAAGAAAAACCTCACGTTTTTCTCGTGAGCCTTGCTCGATCATTCCTACGCCGGCATTATCCGGATCAGGTCTGAGGGTATTATCTCAGCCGCGACAATCGCAGCACCCCTTGGCCTACACTTTGTAAGCTGGGTGCAAAGGTAGTGCAAATGAGTGAAATATCAAAATTTTTTTTGGCTTTTTCCGAATGAAGCCTACCTTTATGGCATAAAACGACATAAAGGAACGAATTCTTTAGATAGCCCAATAAAACAGAATTCTTACACGAAAATAGCACTGGTGTCCGTATTTCGGAATCAGGCATTATCTGTTTGTTAAAATTTTGAATAATCTTGACGAATTAACTTCGTTTAACGCGAAATGCGGGCACGGAGAGAACCAACTGCCCTCTCGGTCGAATTTGAGCGATTCTGACGAGGTTTAGTAAGGTGCTGATAATGAACGCATTAGTAGAATCCGGCATTTTCGACTTGCAAAAACCATGTTTATCGAGTCAAAAAACATAGTATTTAGGGCCCAAAAACATAGTACTTTTGGGTCAAAAAGACTATACTTTCTAACGAGGGGGAGTGCCCTTACGGGCAGAAATTGAACATATTTTTCCAAATCTTTCTCTAACTGTGCTATTGATTTGTTTGATTTTGAATAGATTTTGTTCAATTTTTCTCTCCGCTACGCTTTGAGTGACCGTTGGTTCTGCCCGTAAGGACACCCCGCAAACTTTCAAAAGTAAGAATTATGCTTTTTCGAAGAGATGTCATCTAAGGGTCGTTCGGGTCGGCGTTTCCACTCGTTCCGACGGCATCTACAAGTGGAAGATGACGGCGGAACGAGTCGTAGATGACGGCGGAACAGGTGTAAGTAAAGTCTGGAACGCCCCCAAACAGACTCTACGTAAACATTACGTAGGCTCTACTTGGTTCCAAATCAGACTTTACTTACATCCCAATGAGACTCTACTTTGAATCAAAACAGACTTTACTTGCACAAAGAGGCACTTGTGGACATTTCTGTACACCCCAATCATTTCCCTTCTACCAATTAGCATTCTTTCACAACCCTTAAATAATTGCGAATTATCCTGACAACATTCTTACACAGAGTCAATAGAATTAACAGAGTCTTCACACAGATATTATGATTATTGT
>DETG01000055.1:21902-47443 GCA_002361535.1 Prevotella sp. UBA3294 | reverse complement strand
CTACCCAAGCACCCCAAAGACAGGGCGCTCGCTTCTTGTACTACTTCTGTCTATGTAAATCTTTCAAAGAACTCTTTCTCAGCCGACGCGCTGATTTCAGCGCGAAAGCGGATGCAAAGGTACGGCAAAAAACTATACCCGCCAAATATTTCAACGATTATTTTCAGCCCGAATGCAAAATTTTCCGCTTTCTTGACACAAATCAAGAAAAAGGCTCATTCATCGACCATATAAGCACGTATGATTCTTATATCCTTTAGCGGACGATCATTTGAATCGGTTTCGGTTTTCATGATTTTCTCTACCACTTCCATGCCCTCTTTCACCTCACCGAACACTGTATATTGTTTATCCAGATGAGGAGTTCCACCATATTTATAATAGGCGTCTCTTACTTCAGCAGGAAACGTGACCGTTTCACCAGTATTTCTGATGATTCTCTCTTCCACATCATCCATCATGTTACCGTTATATCTTTTTCCCCATACGATATAGAACTGGCACATAGATGACTCCCGACGTGGATTCACGTCATCACCCTCACGTGCAGCAGCAATACACCCTTTCTTATGAAAGATTTTCGGGAAAAGGATTTCTGCCGGTATTTTGTATTTTTCGTAACTCCCATCTCCCAGCAGCTGTCCTTCAGCAGCATGTCTGCTCAGGCTATCACCCGTTTGGATCATGAAGTTCTCTATTACCCGGTGGAACAACAGGCCGTCGTAGAATCCCTCCCTCACCAATTTAACAAAATTATCACGGTGCAGAGGAGTCTCGTTATAGAGAGCAATACGGATACGTCCGCTATCCGTTTCTAAGACAGCTTCCTTCTGTTCCACAACTTCTTGTGCACTCATCGGCAAAATACCACCAACAAGAGCGACGATCAACAAAGAAAGAGTCAGAAAGACTTCAATACGCTTCACCATTTTTTATTTCAGTTTTATCTATTTTCTTTTTATCAAGAGAATACCAAGCGTAGGCGATATAGGCCAGCACAAACGGTATCAACAGGCTCACGACCGCCATTGTACGCAGTGTGAACTCGCTGCTACAAGAGTTCGCAATTGTCAGGCTGCTTTGCAAGTCGGCATTTGAAGGATAATAAGCAGTATTATTCCATCCCGCTATCAGCAATAAGACCAAGACGGTGAGCACCACTCCTATTCCCGTCGGCCAGATTCCCTTGTTAAAGGTCTTACTCACTATCGTGCGGACGATGCCATATAGTACGAGGGCAACCCCCACCAGGAGAATGATCAGAAGATACCACATATCAAACAAATTATGTAAGTATTTCATCGGTTCCATCATGACCACGCCAGTGACAGGATCATATGCATACCCATCTTTCATGAGGGTGCGTATCACAAAAGCCAAGAAGAAAATGAGGAAAGTAATAGTATTCCCCACAAGTTGCACAGTAGCCCTACTCTCTATCACCTCATCGCGTACATTATTTATATAATATAAGAGTCCTAAAACGCGAGCCAGGAACAGCACAGCAAAGCCAAGAATTAGATTCCAAGGATCCAACAAGGCATCCAACCCATTGCTTGCATTCGCCCACTTACTAATGATCGGCTGCATGCCATCCGTCAGGTTTGCCTTCTCAATCAAGAAATTCGACCCATTGAAGAATGTTGCCACGGCTCCGCCTATCAGCAGCGGTCCGATGATACCATTCAGGACTAAACACCATTGAAATGTTTTCGGTCCGAGGAAATTCCCCAATTTGTTTTGGAATTCATAGCTCACTGCCTGTAGCACGAAAGAGAACAAGATAATCATCCACAGCCAATAAGCGCCTCCGAAGCTTGTGCTGTAGAATAAAGGAAATGAAGCAAAGAATGCCCCTCCGAAAGTAACCAGCGTAGTAAAGGTCAGTTCCCATTTCCTACCAGTACTGTTGATCAGCAGTCTTCGTTCCTCTGCTGTGTGTCCTAAGCTGAATATCAAGGAGTTTCCACCTTGTACAAACATCAGGAACACCAAGAGGGCTCCCAACAAAGATACCAAAAACCACCAATAATGTTGCAAGAAATCGTATGACATAATCATTCGTTTTGACAATTATACATTTTACAGATCATGACTGGACAGCATGTTCCGGTCCTTTTTTTATCTGTTTGAACATAATATTCAGTTCCACAGCAAGCATCGTTGTGAACAAGAATAGGAAAATAAAGAAGGTTAGTGCCACGGAGCCTGCTTTTATATCCGACACAGAAGCCCCCACCGGCAACATATCTTGGATAGTCCACGGCTGACGTCCGAACTCAGCCACGAGCCATCCGCTCTCACTGGCGATATAAGCCAGAGGCACCAAAGCGATTGCCACCACATAATGCCATTTAGGCAGATTGGCGAGATCTTTCTTTCGCCAATCCATGAAGAGGATCACAGCAAAGAATAAGATGAAGAGACATCCCAATCCCACCATCAAGCGGAATGCCCAGAAGTTAATTGGGATATACGGCACCAGTTCGCTTTTGTCCTTGATGTATCCATAGCCAAAATACTTAAAATTGTCAGAAATGATCCCTGCCTGTATTTTCGCGGTCTTTTCATCCCCAGCAGCTTTTGCCTTGCGATATTCTGACAATGCCATGATAGCCTTCTTTCCGCAAGCAATCTTCTCATCTGCCGAAGGTTCCCTGGTCCCGTCAGGCTTCGTATATCCGTTTAGCAGATCATTCACCCCCGGCACATATCCATGAATATCGCGGGTAGCCATCAGGGAGAGAGCATAAGGCATGGCAATACGCAGAGGCGGCTCTTGTTCGGCAGTATAGTCAGGCTGTTGGAAAGGGTTCACCCAGGCCACCGCCGTCAGTCCCTGATCTATTCCACCATTGTAAAGAGCTTCCATAGCTGCCAGCTTCATCGGTTGTTTCTCGGCAACCTGTTCTCCAGAAATGTGTCCCGTTGCAGCAGCCAGGACTGAGGCCACCAGTCCGACGATCGCCCCGATGCGCATACTTTTCAATGCCATTTCCGTTTCACGTTTCTTCATCAGGTACCAGCAGCTCACCGCCACTACGAACACAGCACCGATGATCCATGCAGAGATCACCGTATGACAGAATTTTGTTACGGCAAATGGAGACAGGGCCACATCGAAGAATGACACCATTTCGTTACGCACCGTATCAGGATTAAACTCACATCCCACCGGGTATTGCATCCAAGCGTTAGCCACAAGAATCCACCAGGCAGAAATCGTTGCACCCAGTCCGGTAAGCCATGTAGAAGCCAAATGGAAGCCCCTCGAAACCTTGTTCCATCCAAAATACATCACAGCCACAAAAGTTGACTCCATGAAAAAGGCCACGATGCCCTCAATGGCGAGTGGTGCTCCAAAGATATCCCCGACGAACCATGAATAGTTGCTCCAGTTCGTACCGAATTCGAATTCGAGAATGATTCCCGTGGCAACACCCATAGCGAAGTTGATTCCGAACAGTTTCTGCCAGAACTTCGCTGTATCTTTCCAGAAGCGTTTCTTTGTACGGTAGTAGCATGTCTCCATGATGCCCATAATCACAGCCAGTCCCAGTGTTAGTGGGACAAACAGCCAGTGATAGATGGCCGTCAGGGCGAACTGCGCCCTTGACCAATCAATCGTACCAGCACTGATTTCCAATAAATAGTTTGTCATAATTCAATAATATTTGATTCTCAAAGGAAAAGTAATCATTGTTTAATTTCCGTTACTCACTTTTTCAAACTGTTCCATCACGAAATCGGCCTCCCCTCCCCTTTCGGTATGCTGTTTCAGGAAGTTGGGGAAAAAGAACACTTTGAGGATAGCGAACATGATAAACAGCTTTATGGCAATGATTGCCCATAGCGTCTTACCCAGTTGCATGTGGCGGAAGCCATCATAATAGAGGTCGAATATTTTATAGAAAAATCCGTTCTTCTTCATGGTCGTTTGCTTGAATGCACAAATATACAAATAATTTTTGAATCCAACAAATACTTTCATCAAAAAATTAATCTGAGAGCAGGTTCACAAGAATTCATGTTTCACATGATACACTTACTCCTCTTGGATCCCTATCTTAATATTGTTCTATTTTTCCTCAAAAATATTAAAAATAAAGGATTGCGGGTTATTAACGAAGTCATTTTCTTTGTTGTTTAACCAAAATAGACTAATTTTGCAATCGTTTATTTTACACTCAATAGAGACAGAATGGAAAAAAAGATTTGGATACCGATTGTCCTTGTCGCGTTGCTGCTTTTGGGCGGCATTGCCTACTTGTACGTAAGTCTTGACGAGCAAAAGAAAGTGAATCAAGACATGCAGGAGTTGGCAGAGCTTGACAAGAAGGAGATGCAGAATGAATACGAGAAGTTCGCCCAGCAATACAGCGAAATGAAGACACAGATCAACAACGACTCCATTGTGGAACAGCTTACCCAAGAGCAGCTGAAGACGCAGAAGTTATTAGAGGAGTTGCGCAATGTTCGTGCCACTGATGCCCGTGAGATCACACGTTTGAAGAAAGAGCTGGCCACCTGTCGTGCCGTCATCCGCAGTTATGTCTTAGAGATCGATTCGCTGAACCGTCTGAACCAGAATCTAACGGCAGAGAACACACGCGTGAAGGGACAGTACGAAGAAGCCACACGCCGTATTGAGAGTCTGAATACTGAGAAGTCATCCCTTTCGGAGAAAGTAGCCATTGCCGCCCAGCTTGATGCCGTGGGAATCTCGTTGTCGTTGAACGACAAGAAAGGCAAGAACACGAAGAAGATCGAGAAGGCCAAGAATCTGCAGGTGAACTTCAGTATTGCCAAGAATGTGACAGCCTCCAATGGTGTAAAAACGCTGTATGTACGTATCCAGACCCCCAATGGACAGACCCTTACCAACGGTGGCACCTTCACCTATGAGAACCGTTCGCTGCAGTACTCCATGAAGAAACAGGTGGAATACACGGGTAATGAGACACCAGTATCCATGTTCTGGAACATCAGCGAGTTCCTTAGTGAGGGCACTTACAAGGTGAGCATTTTCGCCGACGGACACCTGATCGGTTCACGGAGTTTCACCTTCGGATAGTCAGTTGCACAATTTATGGAACGAAGAAAGATGGAATGATGAAAACGTTTTATTTCTTAAAACATTACGCATTAGGAATTCTGTTAGTGGGGTTACCCGTGGGCGTGCAGGCTCAGCGGGTGCTTTCACTTGACAGCTGTCGTGCGATGGCACTGCGTAACAACAAACAGCTCAGTGTGGCACGCATGAAACAAGATGTGGCAGCCAACACCCGTAAGGCTGCCCGCACCAAGTATCTGCCCAAGGTGGATGTCATCGGCGGTTATGAGTTGATGAGCAAAGAGATCTCGTTGCTGAATGATGACCAAAAGACAGCATTGAATCATTTAGGAACCACCGTGAGCACGAAAGTAGGCAGTAAGATGCCCGAAACACTGACAGGTCTTGCTCAGCAAGGTTTGATCACTCCTCAGCAAGCCCAGGCCATCGGGCAGATAGCCAATCAATATGTCGGTCCTATGGCTGAGGCACTGAATGGTGTAGGTTCAGAGATCCGTCAGGCTTTCCGCACCAATAACCGCAACATGATGGGAGCCTCTGTTTTTGTACGCCAGCCTCTCTATATGGGTGGTGCCATCACCGCCGCTAACAAGATTGCTGAGCTGACGGAACAGCTTTCGGCAGAGTCAACGAAAGGAACCATCCAGAACACCTTATATAATATAGACCAAACCTATTGGTTGGTTGTGTCACTCCATCAGAAGAACAGACTTGCCAACAGTTTCTTGCAGTTAGTACAGAAATTAGACAGTGATGTAAACAAGATGATCCGAGAAGGCGTAGCCACAAAGGCAGATGGTCTGAAAGTCAGTGTAAAGGTGAATGAGGCAGAGATGGCTGTCACCCAAGCCGATGACGGTCTCACCTTAGCCAAGATGCTGCTTTGCCAGCAATGCGGTCTGCCCATCAACAGTCAGATCACCCTTGAGGATGAGGACAAGACGGAGTTAGCCGCTATCACCGATGATGTCCAGGGAGATATCCACACAGCCCTTACCAACCGTCACGAGTTGGAGATGTTAGAACGGGCCGTTGATATCAGCAAAGAATCAACCCGTCTGATCCGTGCTGCCTACCTGCCCCAGATTGCCCTTACAGGTGGTTACCTGATCACCAACCCCAATGTCTATAACGGCTTCGAGAAGAAATTCTCCGGTGTGTGGAACATTGGTGTGATGGTACGTGTCCCCGTCTGGAGCTGGCAAGAAGGTGCTTACAAGATCAGGGCGAGCAAGACAGCCACCAGCATCGCCAATATGGAATTGGCCGAAGCCAGCGAGATGATTGAGTTACAAGTGAACCAAAGTCAGTTCAAAGTAAAGGAGGCCAATAAAAAATACAGTATGACTCTGAAGAATGTGGAGAAAGCCGATGAGAACCTGCGCTGTGCGAACTTAGGCTTTGCCGAAGGAGTGATGACCGCCACAGATGTGATGGAGGCACAGACCGCTTGGCTTCAGGCACAGACCCAGAAGATTGATGCAGAGATTGACCTTCGCCTCACACAGGTTGGTCTCAAGAAAGCCTTGGGGATACTTCAATGAAAAGATGAAGGTCGAAGGTAATCATAAAGTTCAAAGTTCATAGTTCAAAGTTCAAAGTTCATAGTTTAAAGATCAAAATAGAGATATGTCAGCAAAACAACAACATAATAACATCCTGCTTGCCATAATAGGTTTTATAGCAGTAGTAGCCATCGTTGCCCTCATTGGTTTCTTTACCCTTGACCGTACTACCGATGAGATACAAGGTGAGGTGGAAGTGTCTGAATACCGAGTGTCCAGTAAGGTACCCGGTCGTATTCTGGAGCTACGTGTCCAAGAAGGCGATTTCGTTCATGTGGGTGACACGCTGGCTATTTTGGATGCGCCGGAAGTAGAAGCTAAGAAGACCCAGGCGCAAAGCGCTGAGGATGCAGCATCGGCCATGAGTGAGATGGCCCAGCGCGGTGCCCGCAAGCAACAGGTACAGGCAGCCTATCAGTTATGGCAGCAAGCCAAGGCAGCTGCCGATGTGACCAAGAAAAGCTACGAGCGTGTGCAACGCCTTTTCGATGAAGGTGTGCTGACAGCCCAGAAGCGCGATGAAGTCTTTGCCCAATACAAAGCCAGTGAGGCACAGGAGAAAGCCGCCAAGAGTCAGTATGACATGGCCGTGGAAGGTGCCCGTGCCGAGGAGAAGGCCGCAGCCGCAGCCCAGGTGAAGCGTGCCCGTGGTGCCGTTGCCGAAGTCAACTCCTACATCCACGAGACCGTTCAGGTGGCTACCGTGGAGGGAGAGGTGAGCGATGTCTATCCCAAGGAAGGAGAACTTGTTGGCACAGGATCCCCTATCATGAGCATCGCCATGATGAACGACATGTGGGGAACGTTCAATGTGCGTGAAGATCAGTTGAACGGCATGACCGTAGGTACGGTGTTCACAGCCTTTAGTCCTGCCTTCAAGAAGGAACTGAAGATGAAGGTATATTACGTGAAGGACCAAGGATCCTACGCAGTGTGGAAAGCCACCAAGGCCAATGGTCAGTACGACTTGAAGACTTTCGAGGTGAAGGCACGTCCTGTGGAGAAGTTTGAAGGACTGCGCCCGGGGATGTCGCTCATCATCAGGGATGTCAAAAGCGAATAACAGATCTGAGAGTAGGAACACGAAGGAGCAACGAAGGTGAGATTTGCCGAGTTTATCAACAGAATACACAGTATAGCCCGCCGTGAGTGTGGCATACTGGTCTCCAACCCTATCTATGTGTTTTGCATGGTGGTGTTCCCTATTGTCGTGATTCTGTTCTTCACCAGCATCATGGACGACGGGCAGCCAGTGGAGATGCCCGTAGGTGTGGTGGATCTTGACAACAGTACCACTTCTCGCAGTCTGATCCGCAAGTTAGATGCTTTTCAGACCAGTAAGGTCGTTGCCCACTACCCCAGTATGAACGAGGCCCGCCATGCCATCCAGCAAAACGAGATCTATGCTTTTCTCTACATCCCCAAGGGAACGGCCAGCAGTCTTCTCTCTTCCCGTCAGCCCAAGATCTCGTTCTACTATAGCAGTACGTCGATCACCACGGGAGCCCTTCTTTACCGTGACCTGAAGACCATCAGCACACTGGGTTCGGCGGCAGTAGGACAGGCCACCATGCGTGCCAAGGGATATACACCCGAGCAGATCAGGACCTTCCTGCAGCCTATCGTCATCGACCTGCACCCCGTGAATAACCCGTGGATCAACTACAATGTATATCTCAGCACGATGCTCATCCCCGGTATCCTGATGCTCTTCATCTTCCTCATCACGGCTTACTCCATCGGTACTGAGCTGAAGTTTAAGCGTTCACGACAGCTGATGAAACTGGCAGGCAATGATATCTATGTGGCCCTGATGGGCAAGTTGCTCCCCCATACTCTCATCTTCCTTTCTATCATGTACGGGTTCATGTGGTATGTGTTCGGTCATCTGTCATTTCCCCATCAAGGTAGCGTATGGATGCTGTTACTGTTAGGATTTCTTGCCGTCCTGTCATCGCAATGTTTCGGGGTGTTCGCCTTCGGCCTGATGCCCTCGCTCCGTATGTCGATGAGTATCTGCGCGCTATGGGCTGTGCTGAGTTTCACCACGAGCGGCTTCACCTTTCCTGTATCTGCCATGGACGGAGCCATCCAGACCTTGGCTCAGCTGTTTCCCTTGCGCCATTACTACATGATCTACCAGATGTGCCTGTTCAATGGCTACCCCTGGTATATAGCCTGGTTCAACTTCATGGCATTAGACATTTTCATCTGTCTGCCTCTCTTTGTGATGCCGAACATCAAGAAGGCGATGCTGGAGTATGTGTATATACCATAAGCCCAACCAAAGGGGAGCCCACCCCAACCAAAGGGGAGCCCACCCCGACCCTCCCAAAGGGAGGGAGAAAGGACAGGTGATTGGTTATTCGCAGCGTGAGAAATAAATAGATTCGACTAATTCGTAGAGTAAGAAGTGACAGATTCGACTAATTCGTCTGATTCGTAGAGTGAAAAGTGACAGATTCGTCTAATTCGTCTGATTCGCAGAGTGAAAAGTGACAGATTCGTCTGATTCGTCTAATTCGTAGAGTGAAAAGTGACAGATTCGTCTAATTCGTCTAATTCGTAGAGTGAAAAGTAACAGATTCGTCTAATTCGTAGCGTGAGAAGTAAATAGATATGGAACAGAACAAAAGTTTTTGGAGACAGGTGAGTGAGGGCATTCATGATGCCTGTTACATCTGGGCAAAGGAGATGAAGACCACCATCAAAGACGAGGGTGTGCTGATTTTCTTTATCCTCGTTCCAATCTTCTATCCCCTTCTCTACTCCTGGGCGTATAACAACGAGGTGGTGCGAGAGGTTCCCGTGGCCATTGTCGATATGAGTCATTCGCAGCTCAGCAGGCAGTTTATTCGCGAATACAATGCCTCCCCCGATGTAGAGGTGGCCTATAAGTGCAACGACATGGACGAGGCCAAGGACTTGGTACAGAAGCAGATAGTGAGTGGTATTGTGTTGATTCCCGAAGACTTCGCCCAGCGTCTGAACCGCATGGAGCAGTCGAGCATCAGCGTCTATTGCGACATGAGTCTGATGCTCACCTATAAAGCGATATACCAGACAGCCCAGACGATTGCCACCGACCTCAACGAAAAGATCCAGATCTCCCTCAGTGGGAACACCACTGATCATGAAGACCAGATCACCACACAGCCCTTGGCTTTCGATGAAGTACAGATTTTCAACCCTGCAGGCGGATATGGCAGTTTTATCATTCCTGCCGTGCTGATGCTGATTATCCAACAGACACTGGTATTAGGCATCGGACTCTCGGCAGGAACAGCACGTGAGAACAACCGCTATCAGGATCTCGTTCCTATCAGCCGGCACTACAACGGTCTGTTCCGTATTGTCATCGGAAAGACGATGTGCTACTTCATGATCTACGTAGTGATGACAGCCTATCTCACGCTGTTCATCCCCAAGTTATTCCATTTCACGTCCTTGTTCCGTGTAACGGATCTCATCGGTTTGATGTTCCCCTATCTGTTGGCGTGTATCTTCTTCGGAATGTTCGTCAGCTGCATCGTGCGTTATCGGGAGAATGTGATGCTGTTGGTGGTGTTCGTCACCGTTCCCCTCCTGTTCCTCAGTGGTGTGTCATGGCCTCAGAGCAACATCCCCGGCTATTGGCAGGGTATCTCCTGGCTCTTCCCCAGCACCTTCGGCGTCAGGGCCTTTGTCCGTCTGAACAGTATGGGAGCCACCTTACAGGATATCCGTGTGGAATACGAGGCACTCTGGGTTCAAGTGGTTGTCTATTTCTTTGCCACCTGTGCCGTCTATCGCTATCAGATCATCCACACCCGCCATCGTGCCCTGGAACGGTTAGAGCACATGAAAGGTATGGCCATTGCGGCAAAAGGACACAGAAAAAAAGAGTGAATGAGACATTCACTCTTTAAAGTCAGCATCTTCGCCCTTACAGGAAATACTATTTCACCCCCACAATCCGTGTGGCTGCCTGTTCTCTGTTTCTTCTGTTCGTGACGGTCACCACAGCCTGCGCCAAATTGATGAAGGCCACACCTGTCATCGTCTCACTGCTCAAGGCTGCAGGTTTTCCTTGGTCTCCACTCTCACAGATACTCTGTACGATAGGAATCTGCGCCAGAAGTGGGACTTTCAGCTCTTCCGCGAGTTTCTTACATCCCTCCTTGCCGAATAGGAAATATTTATTCTCCGGTAGTTCGGCGGGGGTGAACCATGCCATGTTTTCTATAAGACCGAGGATCGGCACATTCACTTTCTCGTTGCGGTACATATCCACACCTTTTCGGGCATCGGCCAGAGCCACCTGCTGCGGGGTACTGACGATCACAGCCCCCGTTATGGCCAACGTCTGTAATAAGGTAAGATGGATGTCGGATGTACCCGGTGGCGTATCAAGGATGAAATAGTCAAGCTCACCCCAATTGGCATCGGCGATCAACTGTTTCAGGGCGTTCGTAGCCATTCCCCCACGCCACAACGTGGCCGTCTTGGGATCCACGAAGAAGCCAATACTCAGCAGTTTCACACCATATTTCTCGATGGGCTCGATCAGGTCGCGGCCATCCACATGGACAGCGTAAGGACGTTCATCCTCCACGCCGAACATCTTCGGCATCGAAGGACCGAAAATATCCGTGTCGAGCAGTCCTACCTTGTATCCCAGACGGGCCAGGGCAATAGCGAGATTGGCAGAAACGGTGCTCTTGCCCACACCTCCCTTGCCACTGCTCACAGCAATGATATTCTTGACACCAGGCAGCATGGCCCCCACCTCCGGACGGGGTTTGGACTTGAACTCCGTGACGATTTCCACTTCAACGTCATGAGAGGAACCTGTTTCCTCCGACTCCTCGAATACTCTCTTACAGTGATACTTGATGGCCGCCTCGGCTGATTTCACAGTAGATTTCAGGAAGGGATCAGTGTCACGGGGGAACTCCAGCACCACCTTCACTTTCCACGGTTCACCTGTTTGCTGAGGAGCTGCCACCGCTGGGGTGTCAGTCACCATACCACTCTCTACGAGGTTCTTTTTCGTGCCGGCATACGTCACGGTAGCCAGCGCATCCATAATCAATTTGGGATATAACGCCATCTCTTTTGTTTTTGAGCACAAAATTACGAAAAGTCGAACGCAAAACAAAGAAACTTGTTCCTTTTTTTGCTGAGACTGGGTAATTTCGCGCTTGTAAAGCGCAAAGTTACTAAAAACGAGAGCAGAACAAAACAAATACATTTGTTTTTTTGCCGAGTGCATTGTAACTTATCCAAAGTTACGAAAAACGAGAGCAGGACAAAACAAATACATTTGATTTTTTTGCCGAGTGCATTGTAACTTATCTAAAGTTGCTAAAAACGAGAGCAGAACAAAACAATTGTCAGTTATTTCACCACTGCCTTCTTGCCATTGTGAATATAAATACCCTTCTGTGGAGTCAGCACGCGACACCCAGAAAGGGTGTACCACTCATCACTTTGGGCATTGGGCTATGAGCTTTGAACTGGATGAATAACGGTAGCGATGCCCTCATTCCCCTGCCGCAGCAAGATCCACAAAGACGAATGCTGCACGCAGTGGCAGCCATCATGTTTTATTGAGGTATGGTCTGTTTATTTTTGTATCTTTAATGAGTGGTTTGAGATATCGATTACAAGAATACGAAAATATTCGATTAGTCATGCTCTCCTCCTCCTAAATAATCTTAAACATCATGATTTCTTTAATTGTTAAAATTTTGAATAATCTTAACGAATTAACTTCGTTTAACGCAAAATACGGGCATGATGAGAACCAACTGCCCTCTCGGTCGAAATTAAGCGATTCTGACGAGGTTAAGTAAGTTATTGATAATGAATGCGTTACTAAAACCCAGCTTTTTCAACTTGCAAAAACCATGTTTTTAGAGTCCAAAAACATAGTAATTAGAGTCCAAAAACATAGTATTTAGGACTCAAAAACACCGTTTTTACAACCCGAAAACTCCGTTTTTGTGAAGCAAAAGGACTAAACAATTCTTCTGGGGATGCCCTTTCGGGTACCCAACAAAAATCAAAAGCAAAAATCATGCTTTTTCGAAGATAAGTCACCTAAGGGTCGTTCGGATCGGTGTTTCCACTCGTTCCGACGGCATCTACAAGTGGATGATGACGGCGGAACGAGGCGTAGATGACGGCGGAACAGGTGTAAGTATAGTCTGGAACGACCCTAAACAGACCCTACGTAAACATTACGTAGGCTCTACTTGGGTTCAAAACAGACTATACTTGCATCCAAGTTAGACTCTACTTTGACCCCAAACAGACTGTACTTGCACAAAAAGTCACTTGTGGACACATCCGTATTCTCCTAGTATTCTCTTTCTTTCAATTAGCATTCTTTCACAACCATTAAATGATTACGAATTATCTTGACATTTTTTCACGCAGAGTGATTGGAGTCAACGGAGGATCTCAAAGGATGCAGAGCATAATTACTGACCCCACCCCTCGCTACGCTCCACCCCTCCCCTACGATGGGAGGGGAATGCCATGCGGACAGGGAGCCCACCCCTACCCTCCCAAAGGGAGGGAATGCCATGCGGACGGAAAGCCCACCCCTACCCTCCCAAAGGGAGGGAGTGCCATGCGGACAGGAAGCCCATCCCTGCCCTCCCAAAGGGAGGGAGTGCCATGCGGACTCATCTTATAGGACTTTGAAGCATGCGTACTCAACGTAGCAACTCCCCTCCTCTTGGGAGGGGTTGGGGGTAGGCTCCACACAGCGCCAGCAGCTCCCCTCCCATCGTAGGGGAGGGGTAAGGGGTGGGGTCAGTAACTATTCAACCTCTCTGTTCTGCCGAATTTGTAATCCGGCTGCATTAAGTTTAAGAATCTGTGATTCGCTACAAGGGAACTGGCGCAAGGACACAGATACAAGGCACTGGCGCAAGGGCACTGGCGTAAGCCGACAAAAAATCAAGCCGCCCCCTTTGATGGGGCGAGCTTACCTTTGTTCAAAGTTCATAGTTCATAGTTCATAGTTCAAAGTACAATGATCAGCGTTCATTGCGTAAGCCGACAAAAAATCAAGCCGCCCCTTTGATGGGGCGAGCTTACCTTAGTGAAAGAGCGACGGGAGGAGCGGTTGAGCCTTCCCATATAGGGGAAGGACGGGTTAGGGTGGATGTTTCTTTTGTCTCTTTTCTTTGCGCCAAAGAAAAGAGTGATAGAGAAGTTTTCTTTGCGCCAAAGAAAAGAGTGATTAAACAAGTTTTCTTTGCACCAAAGAAAAGAGATACAACATTACGCAGAGTGAACAGAGTGAGAATAAAAAATTCATCTCTCACAGACACCACTCTGACCTTCCCGAAGATACTTACGTTCGGAAGTAAAAATAAAAAAGCATTTATTTTGTACTTCACCCACTTCTTTGTATCTTTGCAGCACAAATCTTTAAGCTAAGAATCCATGATCAACGAACAATTATTGCATCCTGAGAGCATCGTCGTGATCGGCGGCTCGAACAACATTCATAAACCCGGTGGCGCCATCGTGCGCAATATCCTCCAAGGAGGCTACCGGGGAACACTCCGTATTGTGAATCCCAAGGAAGACGAGGTGCAGGGCATCAAGGTATTCCACGACGTGAAGGAGCTGCCGCCCACCGACTTGGCCGTGATTGTCGTTGCCGCCAAATACTGTCCAGACTATGTGGAGTTTTTGGCAGCCGAGAAGGCGGTGCGTGCCTTCATCATCATCTCCGCCGGCTTCGGTGAAGAGACGAAGGCAGGTGCCGCCTTGGAGAAAAGGGTACTCGACTCCTGTGAAAGATACGGGGCTGCCCTGATCGGCCCGAACTGCATCGGACTGATGAACAGCTGGCACCACAGTGTGTTTACCAAGCCTATCCCCACACTGAATCCGCAGGGAGCCGACTTCATCAGCGGGTCGGGTGCCACGGCGGTGTTTATCTTGGAAAGTGCCGTCACGAAAGGACTGCCTTTCAACTCGGTATGGAGCATCGGTAACGGGAAACAGATCGGTATCGAAGACGTGCTGCAGTATATGGACGAGAATTTCGATGCAGAACGTGACTCAAAGGTGAAACTGCTCTATATAGAGAATGTGGGGAACCCCGACAAGCTGCTGTTCCATGCCAGTTCGCTGATCCGTAAGGGCTGTCGTATTGCTGCCATCAAGGCAGGATCATCGGAGAGTGGCAGCAGGGCCGCCTCCTCACATACCGGTGCCATCGCCAGCAGCGACTCTGCGGTAGAAGCATTGTTCCGCAAGGCCGGCATCGTGAGATGTTTCTCCCGCGAGGAACTGACCACCGTAGGATGTATCTTCACCCTGCCGCCTATCAAAGGAAAGAACTTCGCCATCGTGACCCATGCCGGCGGACCAGGTGTGATGCTCACCGATGCCTTGTCGAAGGGCGGTATGAATATCCCCAAGCTTGAAGGACAGGCTGCCGATGAGCTGAAGGCGCAGCTCTTCCCAGGCTCCTCTGTGGCAAACCCCATCGATATCCTTGCTACGGGAACGGGTGAGCAGCTGGGTATTGCCATTGATTTCTGCGAAAACCGCTTTGAGAACATCGATGCCATCTTCGTGATCTTCGGCACCCCCGGACTGGTACAGCTCTACGAGGCTTACGACGTACTGCACAAGAAGATCCTGGAATGCAAGAAGCCGATCTTCCCCATCCTGCCCAGTATCCATACAGCAGGTCCCGAGGTGTCGGAGTTCCTGCAAAAAGGCCACGTGAACTTCAGTGATGAGGTGACGTTGGCCACCGCACTGACACAGGTGATGCAGACGCCACCGCCTGCTGCCCCAGAGATTGAACTCTTCGGAGTGGATGTGCCGCGGATCCGTTCCATCATCGACGGTATCAAGACCAACGGCTATGTGTCGCCCGACATCGTCCGTCAGCTCTTCACCTGTGCAGGCATTCCCATGGTGCCCGAGATGGTAAGTGACAAGAAAGAGACCCTGATCGAGTTTGCGCAGAAGGTGGGCTATCCCGTAGTGGCCAAGGTGGTGGGTCCCGTTCACAAGAGTGATGTGGGCGGTGTTGCCCTGAATATCCGCACCCCCGAGCACTTAGCATTAGAGTTTGACCGCATGATGAAGATCCATGATGCCACCGCCATCATGGTACAGAAGATGATCAAAGGCACGGAGGTGTTCATCGGTGCGAAGTACGAACAGCGTTTCGGGCATGTGGTGCTCTGTGGCTTAGGAGGAATCTTCGTGGAGGTGCTGAAAGACGTGAAGAGCGGTCTGGCGCCCCTCTCCTATCCCGAGGCCTTCTCGATGATCCGCTCGCTGCGGGGCTATAAGATTATAAAAGGTACGCGAGGACAGAAAGGCATCAACGAACAGCGCTATGCGGAAATTATCGTCCGCCTGTCAACGCTGCTCCGCTTTGCCACGGAGATCAAAGAGATGGATATCAACCCGCTCCTTGCCGACGACAAGGACGTGATAGCCGTGGATGCCCGTATCCTGATAGAGAAATAATCATTTACAAATCAATCACTAAAAAGAATGAAGGATTTTAAGTATTATGCCCCCACGGAAGTGGTGTTCGGCAAAGAGTCGGAAGAGAAAGTAGCCCAGTTAGTGAAGCACTATCAAGGTAACAAGGTATTAGTGCATTACGGAGGCAGCAGCGCGAAGAAGTCAGGACTGCTCGACAAGATCTGTCGGCTGCTTGAAGAGGGAGGCATCCCCTTCGTCTGTTTAGGCGGTGTGGTTCCCAACCCACGACTGTCGAAGGTATATGAAGGCATCGAACTGTGCAGGAAGGAACAAGTTGATTTTATCCTCGCGGTGGGAGGAGGCAGCGTGATCGACTCTGCCAAAGCCATCGCCTACGGTGTTCCCTTCGAGGGAGATGTATGGGATTTCTATATTGGAAAGGCTGAGCCCGCATGCTGTCTGCCCGTTGCCTCTGTCCTCACCATCCCCGCCGCAGGCAGTGAGATGAGCGAGGCCAGCGTGATCACTAACGAGGAGGGCTGGATCAAGTTAGGCTACTCAAACGATATGGCACGTCCAAAGTTCGCCATCATGAACCCCGGGCGCACCTTCACCCTGCCATCCTACCAGACGGCAGCGGGTGTCACCGACATGATGATGCACACCATGGAGCGCTACTTCACTCATGACGATGACATGGATCTGACAACGGGATTGGCAGAGGCCGTGCTACGCACGATGAAAGACAGTGTGTTCGAGGTGTTGAAGAATCCCACCGACTACCGTTACCGATCGCAGATCATGTGGGGCGGCAGTGTGGCTCACTGGGGACTGACTGGCTGCGGCATGGCCGATGATTGGGCTACACATAATCTGGAACATGAGCTGAGCGGAATGTTCGATGTGACACACGGAGCCGGTCTGGCTGCCATCTGGCCGAGCTGGGCACGCTATGTGTATCGCGAGAATATCAGTCGTTTCGTGCGTTTCGCCGTGAACGTGATGGATGTGGAGAACGATTTCACCGATCCCGAGGGTACAGCCCTGAAGGGCATCGCTGCCATGGAGCGGTTCTATCAGGCTATCGGCATGCCCATCACCATTCACGAACTGATCGGCAGGGAGATCACCGATGAGGAGATCAAGGAGATGGTGCGTAAGTGCAGTCATGACTACCAATGTACTACCGGACAGTTCAAGGTGCTCCATGCCGAGGACATGGAGGCCATCTACCGGATGGCACGGTAGGACAGATCCCTCTACCCTTCTTCGTTCTTCTCGCAGGACAGGAACATCCCATGGTCATCGCAGGCCACCCAACAAGGGTAGTCTGCGATTTCTTTTTACTCTCATTCGGAACAATAATTATGACAAACAGAAAAAAAACAGGCAAAAAACTTGTCGGATGAGATTAATTTTATATATTTGCAGCGAGTTACTACACATACCGAGAATCTATCAGCATTTTTCTACCTAATATTATGACGGGTTTATCAACTATTATTAATCTATTCAACTATTCGATTTATGCAAAACTATTCAAGAATCCTTTCCCTCATCTGTACGGGATTGATGGTGTTTGGAAGTGCTGCGGCCTCCGAACCGATGATCACTGGAGAGTCAAGCACTCCAGCAAGTACTACCGGACTGGTGAAGGGAGTCGTCGTTGATGCGGACAACCAACCGATTATCGGGGCGACAGTCATTGAAGTGGGCACGCCCAGTAACGGAACACTGACAGGAGCCGACGGTTCTTTCTCTCTTTCTGTTGCACGGGGTGCCAGTCTGAAAATCTCCTACGTGGGCTACAAGTCGGTGGTCGTGAAAGCCACGGAGGGGAAAACACTCTCCATTACCCTTTATGAAGACGCTGAAGTCCTGAACGATGTGGTCGTTGTAGGATACGGAACACAGCGTAAGAAACTGGTCACCGGATCCACCCTCCATGTGGATGCAGAGAGCATCGCCGCCACCAATGCCGTAGATGCTTTCGGTGCCCTGCAGAGTCAGGCGGCAGGAATGAATATCGTTCAGAACTCAGGACAGCCTGGTGAGAGCTACAGAGTAGTCATCCGTGGTATGGGAACAGCGGGCTCCAATGAGCCGTTGTATGTCATCGATGGCGTGCCCGGCGGCTCGATCTCCGATCTCTCCCCCAATGACATTGAGAGCATCGACGTACTAAAGGATGCGGCCTCCAGTGCCATCTACGGTGCCCGTGCTTCCAACGGTGTGATCCTGGTCACCACCAAGAAGGGCAAGGCAGGACATCTGCAGGTAAGCTTCGACGGATACCTGGCCTGGCAGAACCCGAACACCAATGGTGTCGAGCCGCTCAATGCCAAGCAGTACATGGAGATCAACGACAAGGCGTACGAGATTCAAGGTGTCTCCACCTACGACTGGGCAACGCTGATCCCGAAGCAGTATGCACAGATCATGAACGGTACATGGAACGGAACGAACTGGCTGGAAGAGACAACCGTCCATGATGCGCCCATGCACAATGCCACACTCAATATCACCGGAGGAAGTGATGTATCACGCTTCGCCATCGGTTTTACCAAGTATCACCAGACAGGTACTATCGGCTGGCCCGCCACGCCGAAGTTCGACCGTTACACCGTGCGCATCAACTCCGACTATTCTTTGATCAAGTCAAAACTCAGAGACAGGGATATTCTGAAATTCGGTGAGAACATCACCTTCTCGGCCATTAATAAGAAAGGTGTCTCCATCGGCGGCATCTATGGTAACAGCATCCGTAACCTCCTTGCCATGTCACCCCTCCTCCCAGCTTACAACGACCAGGGAGAGCTCTATGAATATAAGGACATACAGGCCGATGGCTGGGATTTCAGTGCAGAGATGGCAAACCCCTTGGCCGTGATGAAACACGATGAAGGGAACAGCTATACCAAGCGCTATCGTCTGCAGAGTAATTTCTTCCTGGAATATGCTCCGATCAAAGGACTCACCTTCCGCTCCAGTGCAGGATGGCTATACCGCCATAATGAGGGGCGCAGCTATGTTCCCGTCTATGAACTCAGTGCGAAGAAGTCGAACCCGAACGACGACGTGCGGCAGAATCAGTCGTACAACATCCGTTGGTCGTGGGAGAACACTGCCAACTGGGTACAGGCGTTCGGCAGTCATAACGTGGATGTGCTCATCGGACAGTCGTTGGAGAAATGGGGATACGGCAACGGCGTGAATGTGACCAATTCCAACTCCCTATTTCCCGGATCATTCGATCATGCCTATATCGACAATGCCAACGTGGTGGATCCCGCCTATACCAGTATCGGCGGCAGTCCGAACGCACAGGGTGCCCTGTCGTCATTCTTCGGTCGTGTAAACTATAACTACAACGAGACCTACCTACTTTCCCTCGTGCTCCGTGCCGATGGATCCTCCAATTTCGCCCGTGGCAAGCGATGGGGTTACTTCCCCTCGGTATCAGCAGGCTGGGTGATGACCAACGAGACTTTCATGGAATCTGCCAAGGGCTGGCTTGACTTCCTGAAGCTGCGTGCCAGCTGGGGACAGAACGGAAACTGTAACATTTCCAGTTTCCAGTATCTGGCCACCGTCGCCTTCGATGATCCCTACTATTTCGACAGTAAGGACAACCCTGGCATTGGTGCCTATCCCAATATTCTTCCCAATCCTGACGTGAAATGGGAAACATCCGAACAGTTTGACCTCGGATTCGATGCGCGGTTCCTCAGTAACCGACTGGGTGTATCATTCGACTGGTATAACAAGAAGACCAAGGACTGGTTAGTGCGTGCTCCCATGCTCCTCTCCTATGGTACTGGCGCACCCTATATCAATGGAGGCGACATTCAGAATAAGGGATACGAAATTCTTGTCAGTTGGAACGACCGTATCGGCAAGGATTTCAGCTATAGCATCTCTGCCAACGTCTCTCATAACAAGAACGAGGTGACCCGACTGGCCAACTCCGAAGGGATCATTCACGGCGGATCCAATGCCATCGCACAGAACACCGCTGAGCTCTACCGTTTGCAGGTGGGCTATCCCATCGGATATTTCTGGGGATATGAGATGGAAGGCATCATCCAAAACGAACAAGACCTGCAAGACTACCTAAACCGCAACTGCGGGGGCGACAAAGCCAACTCCCTGCAAGGTGAGACACTACAGCCGGGAGATGTGAAGTTCGTGGATGTGAATGGAAATAAGATGATCGACAAGGGTGATGACGACAAGACCATGATCGGTGACCCCAACCCCGACTACACCGTTGGCTTGAACATCAATATTGCCTACAAAGGCTTCGACTTCGCCTTAAACGGCTACGGATCCTTCGGACAACAGGTGGCCAAGAGCTATCGTCAATTCTCCGATCATCCCGATGACAACTACTGTACCGATGTATATACCAAATACTGGACGGGCGAAGGCAGTACCAACCGCTATCCCCGCTTCTCCGACGGTAAGACCGCCAATATGTCGGAGATCTCACGTGTTTGGATTGAAGATGCCGACTTCTTCAAGATCTCTCGTATCACGATAGGCTACGACTTCAAGCGACTCCTTCCCCAACTGCCGGTGAAGAAATGCCGTCTCTATGTTTCCGCAAGCAATATGATCACGTTCACCGGCTACTCCGGTATGGATCCCGAGGTGGGATTCGGTAACGGCACCAGCTGGGCCTCTGGTATCGACTGCGGTTATTACCCATCAGCACGCTCATGGCAAGTGGGACTGAACATCAACTTTTAAATCCTGACAATCATGAAAAAGAATATGATCTATATCGTTGCATCCGTGATGTGCGTGATGCTGCTTGGAAGCTGTGATGAGTTCCTCGACACCGAGAACCTCACCATGAAGGACACCTCGAATTTCCCAATCAACGAGACAGATGCTATACAGATGGTGAACGGCATCTACTCCGTGATGAACCGTAATCTGGCTGATCCAGAGGAAGATCCTTTCTTCATCTTCGACATAGCCTCCGATGACCGTTTGGGCGGAGGTAGCCAGAGTAATATCGGTGCCCAGGGGGTTGACCGTCTGATGAATGCTTACGTTGACTGGATGAAACCTCTCTGGCAACAACGCTATGCCGGTATCAACCGCGCCAACAATGCACTGGAGACTATCGACAACGTGACCGAATGGAGTTCTAACACTAAAAAAGACCAGTTGCTGTGTGAGATCTATTTTCTCCGCGCCTGGTACTTTTTCAACCTTGCACAAGTGTTCAACGGGGTGCCGTTGGTGCTGACAACAGAGGCACTGAACCTTCCCAGGGCTACACCCGACGAAGTATATGCCCAAATTGGCTCTGACCTCAAGAACGCCATTGAGCACGGTCCTTCACAGAAATATCCCGAGTTCGGTGAAGGCAGGGTATCCAAATGGGCTGCCGAGGGAATGATGGCACGTGTATGGCTCTTCTATACTGGCTTCTACAACAAGACAGAACTGCCTCTCCCAGCAGATGAAGGCGGATCCATCAGTAAAGCACAGGTAGTGGCATGGCTCGAAGACTGCATCCAAAACAGCGGCTACGGACTGGTATCCGATCAGCGTAACCTCTGGCCCTATACCAATCCCTATACGGGTAAAGACTATCAGTATGATATAGACAACGGACTGAACTGGGAGACCGATGAGAACAAGGAGAACATGTTTGCCGTGAAGATGTCAAACAAACCAGGATGGAGTGCTGACTCCCAACTGCGGCATAACCGTATCGTGGAGTTCTACGGACTGCGCAAGACGAACGAGACAGCTTTCCCGTTCTCTGTACAGGGCTATTCCAACGGTCCTGTCTGTGAGAAGCTATGGACAGACTGGGCCAATGATCCCGATTATGCCGGCGACTACCGTCGTACCGGTTCTATCTGTGACCGTGCCGTGGAGATTCCCAACTACCCGGGTGACAAGGCAAAGGAGGTGGAGAACACCAATCTGCTGGCAAAGAAATATATCGGTTGCGAGGCCTACGACCCTGAGACAGGACAGCGCATGCTCAGCTACGGTTTCTTCTACGGTAGTGAAAACAACCGTCAGACCGGCCTCACCCAATCGTTGGTATGGCTACGCTTTGCAGATGTCCTGCTTATGCATGCCGAGCTCACCGATGGTAAAACGATCTACAACGGGAAGAGTGGTCTGAATGCAGTGCGCCAACGTGCAGGACTTCCCGATATCAGCTACAGTCTGGCGAACCTCAAAAAGGAACGTCGCTATGAGCTTTGCTTCGAAGCCATCCGTTGGAACGACTTACGACGCTGGGGTGATGTACAAGAGAAAGTGAAAAACCAAGTGGGTAACCACATCCTGAACCAAGGCATTGAGGGAGAGTATGCCTTCACCAATGACTACATGCAGCGTTACAACGAGACTGGTGGCGGCTTTTTCAAGATCCCAGAAGACCAGGTTACGCTCTCGGAAGGTGTATTGGAGCAGAATCCCGGATGGGGCGACGGCACCAACTGGGCTAAGGGCGATCTCCCCTATCGTTTCAAATAAACGCTCCTTATTCTAACGCACACAAGAAAGCCTGTACCGAAATGATACAGGCTTTCTTTGTTTTCCATACCTAAGTATTTACCCGCAATGGAAATAGGAAGCCACCAGTTTCTTGATCTCCTCAGGCAGATGGGAGATGTCATGCCGCAAGGTGGTGTCGTTGTAGGAACGTAGCTGGGCGATGATGCCATCGATCATCGACGGACTGAACACCCCGTATTCCTCATATATGGCACGTTGCTGCTGCAGGCATTCGGCAGAGGCCACACAGCTATCAGGCAGCTGTGCCAACTGTGCCAGTTTGTCGGCATTGGCAGCATCATGGATATTCACGTTCACATACGTCTTCTCTGCCACTTCCAGGGCATTATCCATTTCAAAGCCATGACGGCATGCCACACACAGACCTGCCAGTAGCTGATACAAATCGGCACTGCCGTCGGGTGACCGCATCTCCACCGTCTGTTTGATGGACTTATCAAAACTACTGGGGCTCTCCAAGGGGTTGGCAAGAGCACACATATCACCCTCTGCTGTCCATCCTAACGGCACACGGACAAGCACACTGCGGTTGCGGTCGCCCCAGCATACATTGGTGGGAGCCTCCTGATGGGGCACCAGACGGAAGTAGCTGGTGGGATTCTTGTTTCCGAAAGCTGTAATGCTCGGCGCTAAATCCATCATACCGGCAATCATCTTCCGTGCAGCCTCACTCAAGGAGCCCTTCTCCAGCATCATGTTCTTCCCATCTTTCATCATCCGCATGTGGATATGCAGTCCGCTGCCCGCCTTTCCCGTAGTGATCTTCGGTGCAAACGTCACGTTGTACCCAAACTCATAGGCGAGGTTACGGATCACCCATTTAGCTAACATCAGCTGGTCGGCGGCCTCCTCCACTGGCACGGGGAGGAACTCGATCTCGTTCTGTTCGTAAATCATTCCGTCCTGTCTGAAATTCCCCACCTCTGAGTGTCCGTATTTGATCTGTCCTCCCGTCTGTGCCACATACTGCATGCATTGCTGCCGGAAAAGATTCATCTTCGCATAGGGTGCACTCTCATGGTAACCGTGTTGGTCGATGGCAGGGAACATCTCGTCATCCTCAGTAATCACATAATACTCCAACTCGCCCATAGCATGGAAGGTCATTCCAGTCGTCTCTGTGAAGGCACGTGCTGCCTTTGCCAACGTGTTCTCCGGAGCACTGGCCAAAGGTTTTCCGTCTTTGTCGAAGTAGGAACATAACATACACAAGGTAGGAATCTCGGCGAAGGGATCCAAGAAAGCCGTTCGGAAGCGAGGAAGTACGTAGAGGTCGCTGCTGCCAGCCTCAATGAACGAGAACAGGCTACTGCCATCGACTCGTTCCCCACAGGTGAGAATCGTTTCCAAATAAGCTTCATTGGTCACCACGAAGTTCAGGGTCTTCAGTTTCCCATCGCCTCCAGGGTACATAAAGTTCACCATTTTCACCCCGTTTTCACGCACAAAACGAATGATGTCTGCTTTGGTGAAAGTGTGCGGTTCTTTTTGAAGGAATGCCACCACAGGATTGGCATTCATCGAGATTGTTTGATTGTCCATAGGTTATTATTTATGATCGTTTAATAATAATAACGCAAAGGTAAGAAAAAAAGACACCATTACCAACAAATAATAAAAGAAAATTCAAAAAGGAGAGAAAATCCGTTATCAAAAAAAGTGAGGCGTTCCTCTCAACGCCTCACTTTACTACTCAGTTTCTAAATACCAGACCTTCACCGAAGCAGTCGATGATGATAGGCTTCTCGCGATTCACGTCACCAGCCAGGAGCTTCTTCGACAGGTCGTTAAGCACATAACGCTGGATGGCTCGTTTCACAGGTCGTGCACCGAACTCAGGATCGAAGCCCACCTCTGCAAGATAGTCGATGGCCTGCGGAGTGGTCTCCAACTTCACACCTTGCTCTGCCAGCATCTTCTGCACATGATTCATCTGGAGGGTCACCACGTCGGCAATCTCCTGTTGCGTTAATGGCAGGAACATGATCGTCTCATCGATCCGGTTCAGGAATTCCGGTCGGATGGTCTGCTTCAGCATGCCCATCAACTGTGAACGCAGGGATGAAAGCTGTGCCTCGCGGTTTCCCGAATGACTCATCTGTTCCACCGACTCACGGATCAGCTGACTACCCAAGTTACTCGTCATGATAATAATCGTGTTCTTGAAGTTCACCGTACGTCCTTTGTTGTCGGTCAGCCTACCGTCATCAAGAACCTGTAACAGGATATTGAACACATCGGGATGGGCTTTCTCTATCTCGTCAAAGAGCACCACGCTATAGGGTTTGCGTCGCACGGCCTCGGTGAGTTGTCCGCCTTCATCATAACCGATATATCCCGGAGGCGCGCCAATCAGTCGGCTCACCGTATGTTTCTCCTGATACTCACTCATATCGATACGGGTCATCATGGTCTCATCGTTGAACAGATAGTCGGCTAAAGCCTTGGCTAACTCCGTTTTACCGACACCCGTGGTACCAAGGAAGATAAACGAGGCAATAGGCCGTTTGGGATCCTGCAGACCGGCACGACTCCGTCTGACGGCATCGCTCACCGCAACAATAGCCTCATCCTGTCCGATGACACGTTTGTGCAGTTCCTCCTCCAAGTGAAGCAGTTTTTCTTTCTCACTCTGGAGCATTCGTGTCACGGGGATGCCCGTCCAACGACTCACCACTTCGGCAATATCATCTGCCGTGACCTCCTCACGCACCATGGCACTGCCATTCTGTGCAGATTCCAGTTGTTCCTGAATAGAACGGATATCGTCTTCCAGGGCTTTCAGCTTAGAATAGCGGATCTCGGCCACACGACCATAGTCGCCTTCACGTTCTGCACGTTCTGCCTCGTAACGCAGGTTCTCCATCTCCTGCTTGTCCTGC
>DETG01000055.1:21368-21865 GCA_002361535.1 Prevotella sp. UBA3294 | reverse complement strand
CTGCTTGTCCTGCTGGATCTTGTTCACCAGTGAACGCTCGTTCTCCCACTTGGCACGGAAAGCATTCTCCTTGTCACGAAGTTCGGCGATCTCCTTGTCAAGTTGGGCCAGCTTACTCGTGGAACTATGATTACCAGCAGCACCAGCGGCACTCGTCTCTACAGCCACAGGGTTCTCCCGTTTGATACTCTCCCGCTCAATCTCCAACTGTTTCAGCTGACGGGTAATATCATCGAGTTCCTCGGGAACGCTGTCACGCTCCATACGCAGTTTGGCTGCAGCCTCATCCATCAGGTCGATGGCCTTATCTGGCAGGAACCGGTCGGAGATATAGCGTTCGGAAAGTTTCACGGCGGCGATGCAAGCATCATCCTGGATACGCACCTTGTGATGGTTCTCGTAACGTTCTTTCAGTCCACGCAGGATACTGATGGCCGAAAGTTCATCAGGCTCATCGACCATCACCGTCTGGAAACGGCGCTCCAGAGCCTTGTCCT
>DETG01000055.1:5918-21329 GCA_002361535.1 Prevotella sp. UBA3294 | reverse complement strand
CCTTCTCGAAGTATTTCTGATACTCATTCAAGGTGGTAGCTCCAATGCTCCGTAACTCGCCACGTGCCAAGGCCGGCTTCAGGATATTGGCGGCATCCATGGCGCCCTCACTGGCACCCGCTCCTACCAACGTATGAATCTCATCGATGAACAGGATCACACGTCCTTCACTCTTAGTCACTTCATTGATAACACTTTTCAAACGTTCCTCAAACTCTCCCTTGTATTTGGCACCTGCCACGAGTGCACCCATATCCAAAGAGAAGAGCTGCTTATCTTTCAAGTTCTCCGGGACATCCCCACGGACAATACGCTGAGCCAATCCTTCGACGATAGCAGTCTTTCCCGTGCCCGGCTCACCGATCAAAATGGGATTGTTCTTCGTTCTGCGTGAGAGGATCTGCAGCACACGGCGGATCTCATCATCACGGCCAATCACAGGATCAAGTTTTCCTGCACGCGCTTCCTCCACGAGATTCTTCGCATATTTGCTCAGACTTTGGAAGTTCTC
This sequence comes from Prevotella sp. UBA3294, assembly GCA_002361535.1. Classification (GTDB taxonomy): domain Bacteria; phylum Bacteroidota; class Bacteroidia; order Bacteroidales; family Bacteroidaceae; genus Prevotella. The sequence goes on along the minus strand of DETG01000055.1, from coordinate 20,818 downwards.
GTCACCACTCATGCTCTGTACTTTCTGTCCCTGGCGCAACTCCTGAACAGCTTTCAGTACATCCTGACTGTTCAGTCCTGCATCCTTCAAGATCCGCCCAGCCGTGGAGTTTACCTCCAACAATGCCAAGAGTATCGGTTCGATGCTGACAAACTCATCTCCCAACTTCTTTGAATAGTCCATGGCTTTCATCATCACCTCGTTGGTCTCACGACTGAGATAAGGATCCCCACCCTGCACACGGGGGAGATGCTTAATCTCCTGATCTATCAACGTAGAGACATGAACGGCATTGACACCTAATTTCTGGAAGATAAAGCTCACGACGTCCTTTCCTTTCTCCATCACACCCTTCAGCAGATGAACAGGTTCGATAAGCTGCTGTCCATTCTGCTGCGCAATGTTCACGGCTTGTTGTACCGCCTCCTGCGCCTTGATTGTAAATTTCTCTAATGTCATATTAGCTCCTTTCTTTTGTTTTGTTTCTAAAAACCGTTGCATCAAAACACATACCCGTATTCTGCAATTTGCCAAAATGACAAGACTCACGACAATCTGACACATGCTTTTTCTGTCCTTTTCCTTGTTACTCTCAAAAATAATTCATACCTTAGCGGCAAAAAGCAAACCGATGAAAACGACAAGAACACATGGATCATGCTATCACTTAGTGATGGTCGCTTCTCTGATCCTTTCCTGCTGGACATGGAATCCAACGAAAGCACAGGAACGTCTCGAATGGGGAGATCAGGGAAACGGAACCTATATCAACCCCGTGTTGAATGCCGACTACTCTGATCCCGATGTCATCCGGGTAGATGGGAAGTACTACATGGTAGCTTCCGATTTCCATTTTATCGGTATGCAAGTACTGGAATCCGAGGATTTGGTGAACTGGCAAATTATCAGTCAGGTATATGACCGCTTTGACTATCCCGGATGGAACGAGAACAAGCACTATGGGGGCGGCTCATGGGCACCCAGCATCCGTTACCACGACGGGCGTTTCTTCGTTTTCTTCTGCACCTACGAGGAAGGGCTGTTCATGAGCAGCGCCGAAGACCCGCACGGACCGTGGTCACCTTTGCACTGCGTAAAGGAAATTCCCAAATGGGAGGATCCCTGTCCTTTCTGGGATGATGACGGTCAGGCTTACTTAGGACGAAGCCGCCACCGTGCCGGTCCTATCATCATTCACAAAATGTCGGCTGACGGTAAACAGCTTCTTGATGAGGGTGTGACGGTCTATACCGGACCAGTAGCCGAGGGAACGAAATTCCTAAAGAAAGACGGCTATTACTACCTGATCATTCCAGAAGGGGGGGTAGGACAAGGATGGCAAACCGTCTTGCGCTCTCGGAACATCTATGGCCCCTATGAGAAGAAAGTGGTGCTCGAACAGGGCAGCACCCATATAAACGGTCCACATCAAGGAGCACTGGTAGATACACCCGAAGGTAACTGGTGGTTTTTCCATTTCCAAGAGACTCACCCACGGGGGCGGGTGGTACACCTGCAACCCGCACGTTGGCACGACGGCTGGCCGCTGATGGGAGTGGATATTGATGGTAATGGCATCGGGGAGCCTGTATATGTTTGGGCAAAAGATCACCATCACGCCACCACCCCATCCCATTCTCCGACACTCATCACCCAACTGTCAGACGATTTCTCCAACAAGGGTTCTTTCTGGGTAGGTGACCATCAGCGTCAATTAGGTCTTCAATGGCAATGGAACCATAACCCGCACGATGAGGCATGGAGCCTCAGCGAGCGGAAAGGATGGCTCACCCTCCACGCACTGAGAGCTGAGTTTTTAGCAACCAGCCATAATATGCTCACACAAAAGACAGTGGGATATGAGAGTGTGGCAACCACGAGGATTGACTGCTTAGGTATGCAAGAAGGCACCCACGCCGGATTGCTCTGCTCGGGGAACTTGTTCATGGGCATCGGCATTGCCAAGATGAACGGGAAACTGCAGTTGTATATAGAGGACAACGGGAAGCGTGAGATGCAGAGAATGATATCCCAAAAGATGATCGAGCTGCGAGTAACCATTGACAACGAACGAAACACCCACCAATTCGCTTACAGTACAGATGGGAAAAAGTTCACACCCATCGGTAAGGTCTTTGCCCTGCGAATGGGCAGTTGGAAGGGATCGCGTGTCGGACTCTACTGCTACAACACCCTACACGATGGAGGGAAGGCACAGTTCGACAACTTCACATACCATGTCGTCAGATAGACGGAGATGGTTAAGGTCGTACGTCGTGCTTCACAAATAATGGCCGGGCATCCTCGACATCAGTGTGTACCTCAATACCATTGAACACCACATGACGGGCATGGTTCACATAGAAGCCTTTGGCGGGAAGCACACCCCACATCGTGGCCTCGGGATACTCCTTTTCTTTCTCATCGCCCGGAGCTGCTACACGGCCACAACCGCCTGCATGACTGATATAGATATTACTCAACGAGATATCTTCCACCGGATGGCCCGCCAAGCCTGTGATGCTGCACCCCGTATTACCGGCTCCATGCACCGTGATATCATGAAGACGAATGTGGCGGATCGTGCCGACGTTCTCCACCTGTATTCCCTCTGCATAGGGACGGGCGCGGTTACCTAAACGGATAAAGATGGGAGACTCCGTACCTTCCACCAGGATATCCGACACATGCACATTCTCCATGATACCGCCATCGACAATCTCTAAAGAGATCGCCGAGGTGCCCCGTTTACTCTTGTCACCAAAGAATTGTGTGCTTTGATCGTCCGAGGGTTTGACAATACAGTGGGATACCGTGATATTCTTAAAACCGCCATTGCTCTCTGTACCCAATTTGATACCATTGCAATGACTGCTCACCACACAGTTCGTGATGGTGATATTTTCGCACAGACGGGGCGATGTACTCTTCAGGGTGATGGCATCATCATCGCTGTCGGCTATCATATCACTCAAGGTCACGTCATGACAGCCGTCAATGTCGATGGCATCATTGTTATAATTGTTACGGTTAAACACTTTGATGCCACGTATTTGCAAGCGGTCACAAGCTAAGTAATGCTGCATCCAGCAGCCAGAGTTCTTCAATGTGACATCCTGTACGTGGATGTCACGGCTATTGATAAAACGTAGCAGGTGCGGACGGGTAATGCCTTCGTCGTTCCATGACAGTTTCTTGAAAGAACTCCCACGACCGTCAATGGTTCCTGTCCCAGTGATCGACACATCATCCACGTTATCCCCATAGATCAGCTGAATCGTTGTGGTCTGTGTGCGCAACGAAAGATAGTCGGATTGGACAGGGATATAATCAGCGAGATCTGTACTGCCGAACAAAGTTGCACCATGTTCCAGATGAAGGTTCACATGACTCTTCATGATGATAGTTCCGATCTTGTATTGTCCGGCAGGCACCAGTACTCGTCCTCCTCCCGCCGATGAACATGCATCGATAGCCTGCTGAACAGCAACGGTGCTCAGTTGTGTTGTGTCACTCACCGCTCCATAATCTTTAATATTATACTCAGCGGCAGAGACTCCTCCCGTCATCAGAAGCATAACTGCCAACCCAATACCTTTTTTATATAAATATCTCATTGTCATTGATCTATTATTCATTTTATTCGATGGCTCCACATATAGAAGAAAGCCACGTTTGCGAAAGTAGAATGACACAGAAATAGAGCAGTGGTGTTGCACGACTTGTGCAAGCCCTTTGCACACTTTGTGCAAAGCATCTGCACACTTTGTGCGAAGCCTCTGCACAAAGTGTGCATCACATCAACGCATATTGTGCCACATATAGGCTTAAAATGTGCTCCACATCCGCACAGATCTTTCCTTCAATTACTAATTCATTAACCGCTCCACGATCATCCCCCCCATGGGCTGCATGGTGATCATCACCTTGCCTTTGCCATTGGGCTTCAAAGGTTTCCGATAAGACATAGGCACGATCTCACCTTTCTTCTTGGGTCTGTCATTGTATATCACAAGATGATCACTGCTTGTAAAGAGGTCGCAAAGGTTCAGCTCCAAGGTGATGGGGTTCTCAGTGCCGTTGAGTCCTGCCACATACCAGTTGTCACCATGCCGACGTGCCAATACGATATATTTTCCGGGAAAACCGTCAAGGTAGCGTGTCTCATCCCATGTCGTAGGCAGCCTCTTGAGGAAATCAAGTTCAAAGGCAGGTAACTCTGTAAGGTTGTTCGGCTGCATGGCCACACACTGCACGAATGTCTGGTTGGTGATACCTGTGGCCATCTCGAAGATATCTGAAGTATAGCGCGGATGGCGACTTTGGTTGTCTTTACTCAGATAACGATTCATGATGATACCGCCCCAGTCAAAGGCACCTAAGGCATTGCGGCAGAAGGGATGCATGGTGAGTTCGAACCCTTCCTGTCGGGCATGGTACTCGCTGAAGAACACGTTCTCACTGGCTAAGGCAGCCTCACTGGCCACGTAATTGGGGTACATCCGCTCCCAACCGCGTGGAATGGTGCAGCCATGGAACACCACCTGTATTCCGTAACGGTTGGCATCACTCAAGATATCCTCATAGAGACGCATGGTCTCTTGTTTGTCACCCCCAAAGAAATCAACCTTGATGCCTTTCACACCAATGCTCTGCAGCCAGCGCATCTCACGCTCACGGGCTACGGCTGTGTTCATACAGTCACGCGGTCCCTGCGGAGCATCATTAGCAAAACCATTGCTGTTATACCACAACATAAGCGATACACCTTTCTGCTGGGCATAGCGACTTAATTCCACAATCCGGTCACGACCGATTTGAGTATCCCACCAGTTATCCACCAAACAATACTCAAAGCCCATCTCTGCGGCTAAATCGATGAACTTCACCTGATCATCGTAATTAATACTATTGTCCTGCCAGATCAGCCAGCTCCATGTATAACGCCCCGGCTTATAATCCGTGATAGGGGCATAAAGCGGTTCTACCAGGTCGTAGGCAATGGTGGTCTCCACCAACGGAGCAGGAGTATCACCTATCGTCAGGGTGCGCCAGGGGGTAAAGCCAGGAAGGGGGATGGCGGCAAACTCACTGCCAAAGCCGTTATTCTCGCCCTTGTCGGGATAAGCAATCGTATAGCCCGTTCCTTTCTGATAGTCGGAGAGATGACTTCCGCAGTAGGCACTGCTCACCCCCGTTTCACTGACGAGCACCCAGTAGCTTCGGGAACCAGTCTTACCTGTTAAGCCAGCAGAGTCTGGATGTCCTGCACCCTGCACATGGAACAAACAAGGAAACGTGTATCCCCTGCCGAATCGCGATGGTTTCCCCATCGGGGCATCAGCCTCGTAGTCCTCTTCGTAACTGGGTTTCGTCTGTTCCCATCCCGTCTCCGGACCAATCTGTGGACAAAGAAATGTTTTTGTCTGTTCAGGAAAGTGGAAAGCACTGACCTCCTTGAGAATCATCATCCGTTTGGGATTATTGTTCTTCGGACGGGGAATCTCATAGCGGAATGCCACGTTGTCATTCGACACTTGGAAGATCACAGAAAAAGAAAGGGAGTCTTTGTTCATGAACGTCACCGATAAACGGGCAGCCTGATAAGTGATGCCAGAAGCCTTTACCCTGTCCATCAGATAGTGTTTCCGTACCGTGTCCTCCTTCACCGACATCATTGTCAGCTGTTTGGAGAGATCACCCACACTGGTAAGCAAGCCCAACGAGGATGCATGAACCACCTCACACCCATCGTAAGTCACCTGATAGGCAGCTTTCCCATTGGGATTGGTCACCTTTACTTCGATTCGTCCGTCAGGAGAGCAGACCACTGCCTCCATGGCCTGCATGCCTATTGTCACCATGGTGAACAAGAAAAGCAAAAAACATTTCTTCATATCTCAAATCTCTTAATAAAACGGTCCGATCGTGTACAGACCGGACCGCTCTTATTGATATTCCAAAAAATTATTTCCCTTCAATATCCTTGAAATATTTATAGGTAGCTACCTTCAGCTCATCAGTGGCGGGCTCATCGCAAACGATAATGCCATGCTGGTGCATCTGTAAGGCACTGATAGTCCACTCATGAGAGACAGCACCTTCCACAGCAGCCTTCAGTGCACGTGCCTTGTGGTGGCCATTCACCAGGATCATCACCTCGCGGGCATCCATCACCGTGCCCACACCCACCGTCAGCGCACTCTTTGGCACCTTGTTCACATCATTGTCAAAGAACCGTGAGTTAGCGATGATGGTATCGGTAGTCAGTGTCTTCTGACGGGTACGTGAAGTCAGTGAGGAATACGGCTCGTTAAAAGCGATATGTCCATCCGGACCAATACCGCCAATAAACAGGTCGATACCGCCAGCCTCCTGAATCATTGCCTCATAGTGTGCACACTCTGCCACCAGATCCTCAGCATTTCCGTTCAGGATATGGATATTCTCTTTGGGGATGTCAATATGGTCGAAGAGATTACGGGCCATGAAGGAGTGATAGCTCTCGGGATGATCCTCTGCCAAACCAACATACTCGTCCATGTTGAAGGTGATGACATTTTTAAAAGATATCCTTCCCTCTTTGTTTGCTTTCACCAGGCATGCATACATTCCCTCTGGTGAAGAGCCTGTAGGCAAGCCAAGCACAAAAGGCTTCTCAGCCGTCGGCTTAAAGGCATTGATTCGCTCGATAACATGTTCAGCAGCCCACTGCGACATCTTTTGATAATCTTTCTCAATAATTAATCTCATACTTGTGTCTGTTTTAAGTTGTTTATTATTCGGCTGCAAAAATAATAAAAAAACTACAAACCGAAAGTAGTTTGGTGTTTTTTTTATAAAACAAAATAAAAAAAACAGCCCCGACATCACGTCGAAGCTGATTACAATGAACTTTTTGAATGTCTTAGCAGTTAGTATTATGTAGCATGTAATTTCTGAAAATCACTTGTCTTAACGTTTGCAAAGATAGCACTTTTTTTCTTGATATAAATCAATTGATCGACAAAAATAGCGAAAAATCTACGAAAACGTTTTCGTGATTGCGTGATTTCCGACCCTCAAATTTCTCCCTCATACGGCACCCCCATCCCTTTCATATTGTATCTTCATACGAAAAAGAATCACATTGCATACACGAAAAAAGGTCATTTATTTTGTACATAGACAAAAATCAGTTATCTTTGCAGGGTAATAACACATTATTATATTTAAATGAAGGAATTTGTAATCTCCGAAGTCAAAGCCGAGACTGCCATTCTGGTGGGGTTGATCACCAAAGAGCAGGATGAGGAAAAGACCAAGGAATATCTGGATGAGCTGGAATTTCTCGCCGATACAGCCGGAGCCGTCACGGTAAAACGATTCACCCAGAAGGTGGGAGGTCCTAATCAGACAACCTATGTGGGCAAAGGCAAACTGGAAGAAATTCGCGATTATATCAAGCGGGAGGAGGACAATGACCATGAGATCGGTATGGTGATCTTTGACGACGAGCTGTCACCACGACAGATCCGAAACATTGAAAGCATGCTGAAAGTGAAGATCCTCGACCGCACCTCTTTGATTCTCGATATTTTCGCCATGCGCGCTCAGACTGCCAATGCCAAGAACCAGGTGGAATTAGCACAATACCGATATATGCTCCCCCGTTTGCAAAGGCTGTGGACACACTTGGAACGACAGGGAGGCGGTTCAGGAAGCGGTGGTGGAAAAGGAAGTGTAGGACTGCGCGGACCAGGTGAGACACAGTTAGAGATGGACCGCCGTATCATCCTTCAGCGCATCACCCTGCTCAAACAACGACTGCTGGAGATCGACAAGCAAAAGACCACCCAAAGGAAGAACCGTGGGCGACTCATCCGCGTGGCTTTGGTGGGCTATACGAATGTAGGCAAAAGCACCCTGATGAATCTCCTATCCAAGAGTGATGTCTTTGCAGAGAACAAATTATTTGCCACCCTCGATACTACCGTCAGGAAAGTCGTCATCGAGAACCTACCGTTCCTCTTAGCCGATACCGTAGGATTCATCCGCAAGTTACCCACCGACCTGGTAGATTCTTTTAAATCCACCCTCGATGAGGTGCGCGAGGCTGACCTGTTGGTTCATGTAGTAGATATCTCCCATCGTGACTTTGAAGAGCAGATTCACGTGGTGGAGAACACCTTAAAGGATTTGGGTGCTGCCGAGAAGCCCTCTATCATTATTTTCAATAAGATAGATGCTTATACATGGGTAGAGAAAGAACCCGATGACCTCACTCCTTCCACAAAGGAGAATGTTACCCTGGAAGAGCTACAGAAGACATGGATGGCGAAGTTGAACGACAATTGTATGTTTATCTCCGCAAAAGAAAAAACAAATATCGAAGAGATGCGTGACATGCTCTACCAAAAAGTGCGTGAGCTGCACGTGCAAAAATATCCTTACAACGACTTCCTTTATCAACTTGAAGAGGAATGAGTTTCCTAACAAACGATTCATAACAACAACAAACAAATATGGAGAATTACAGACTATTAACAGAAGAAGAAATCGTCATCCTGGAGAATAATGGATGTACGGCTGAGGATTGGACTGCCATTAACGTGGCTGAGGATTTCCAACCCAACTATATCAAGAACACAAGTTTCTATGGCGAAGTGAACCTCGGCGTATTCGAAAAGAACTACGAAGTGTCAAAAGGGTTCGTAAAGCATACAGGAATCAACCGTTCCACGCTGCGTAACGTGACCATCGGAGATAACTGCCTCATCGAGAATGTGGCAGGGTATATCAATAACTACACCATCGGTGATGACTGTTTCATCTCGAACGTGAGCATTATCGAGACGACAGAGGGTGCCACATACGGTGAAGGGAACCTGATCTCCGTGCTCAATGAGGCCGGCGACGGGAATGCCATCCTGTTCGGGAACTTGAACAGTCAGTTTGCCGCCTTCATGGTAAAGCACTTCACCGACAAGAACATCAAGGATGAGATTCGCCGACTGATCAATGAGGACATTGAACGGAACATGCCCGAGCGAGGCATCATCGGTAATAACGTGAAGGTGATCGGAACCAAGGAGATCACCAATACCGTGGTGAACGATAACTGCGAGATCAACGGAGCGTCGCGCATCAGTGACTGTTCGATTCTCAACGGTCCCAGCGACTCCGTATATATCGGTACCGGCGTGATCTGCGAAAATTCCATCATCTGCAATGGATCCTCTATCATCAACAGTGTAAAGATGCAGGACTGCTTTGTGGGTGAGGCCTGTCATATCGCAAATGGCTTCACGGCCTCCCAGAGCGTGTTCTTTGCCAACAGCTATATGTCAAACGGCGAAGCCTGCGCCGCATTCTGCGGTCCTTTCTCTGCCAGTCACCATAAGTCGAGCCTGCTCATCGGCGGACAGTTCTCTTTCTACAATGCCGGCTCGAACACCAACTTCTCTAACCACGCCTACAAGATGGGGCCCATCCACTACGGCACATTGGAGCGTGGAACAAAAACCGCCAGTGGCTCGTATGTGTTGATGCCGGCAAAGATCGGCGCATTCTCTGTGTGTATGGGTAAGCTGATGCATCATCCAGATACCCGAGACGTACCGTTCTCCTATCTCATTTCTTACAACGACGACATGTACCTCGTTCCCGGAAGGAATATTACCACGGTGGGACTCTACCGTGACATCAAGAAATGGCCCAAACGCGACATGCGCCAACAGGGTTGCCAGAAGAGCATTGTAAACTTCGACTGGCTCTCACCTTTTACCGTAGGAGAGATTCTGCGAGGGAAGAGAATCTTAGAGAACCTGCGTGCTGCATCCGGTGACCTCCAGTCACAATATAACTATCACGACTACGTGATCAATGCCTCTTCCTTAAAGAAAGGTATCAAATACTACGACATTGCCTTGCGCCTCTATATGGGAGCAGTCTTGAAAAGGGCTAAAAAGCACCATTACTTCGGAAAGCCGACAACAGAGATCGGCAAAGGAAACTGGATCGACCTTTCCGGTCTGCTTCTCCCGGAGAGTGAAGAGGAGCGTCTGATCAGTGACATCAAGAACGGAACGCTACAAACCATCCAGGAAGTAATCGACCGCTTCGAGGATATCAACGACCACTACCGTGAGTACCAATGGGCATGGACCTATCAGATGATTCTCGATTATTACGGATTGGAGGAGATCACAGAAGATGATGCCGAACGTATTCGTGAAGACTATATCAGGGCCCGCCGTATCTGGGTAGGAGAGATCCGCAAGGATGCCGAGAAAGAGTATGCCATGGGCGATGTGGAAGAAGAAGTGTTCAACGACTTCATCGACAAGCTCGACCATGAAGTGGACTACGAGAATTAACTCTACACAGTGTCAGTCATATCTGTCGTCGTACTACGACGGCTCCAAACACCATACATGATGAAAAAAAGAACCATTCTGTCAGTATTCCTGCTTCTTTGGGGACTCTTCCTCGCGCAGGCTAAAGAGTATGTGTACACCACGGTACCCGGTGATCTCATGAACACCCGCATCTACACCTTGGACAACGGCTTAAAGGTCTATTTGTCGGTAAACAAGGAAAAGCCGCGCATCCAGACATTCATCGCCGTGCGCACAGGTTCAAAGAACGATCCTGCCGAGACAACGGGCCTGGCCCATTACTTAGAGCATCTGATGTTCAAGGGAACAAAGTTGTTCGGAACGAACAACCCTGAGGCAGAGGCTCCCTTGCTCGATGAGATAGAGCAACGCTACGAAGAGTACCGTCTGATCACAGATTCAGACCTGCGCAGGCAGAAATACCATGAGATCGACAGCATCTCACAGATTGCCGCTCAGTATTTCATACCCAATGAGTACGACAAACTGATGGCAGCAATCGGTGCCCAGGGCACGAATGCCTACACCAGCAATGATGTAACATGCTATACCGAGGATATTCCCAGTAACGAAGTGGAGAACTGGGCAAAGATCCAGTCCGACCGTTTCCAAAACATGGTGATACGAGGATTCCACACTGAGTTGGAAGCCGTGTATGAGGAGTACAATATCGGACTGAGCAGTGATCAGCGGAAGCTGTTCACCGCCTTGTGCACCATGCTCTATCCCAACCACCCGTATGGAAAGCAGACCACCATCGGAACGCAGGAGCATCTGAAGAATCCTTCCATCACAAACATCAAGAATTATTTCAGGAAATGGTACGTACCCAACAATGTGGCCATTTGCATGAGTGGTGACTTTGACATGGACAAGACCATTGCAATTATCGACAAATACTTCAGTGGATGGAAGCCGGGGGACGATGTACGACAGCCTGTCTTTCCAGCCTTGATTCCCATTACGGAACCTAAGGACACCGTGGTGATCGGACAGGAGGCGGAGACGATCTGGTTAGGATGGCAGTTCGACAAAGCATCCTCATTGCAGACCGACACGCTGGAATTGGTTAGTGACATCCTGAACAACGGTAAGGCTGGCCTCATCGACCTTGACCTGAACCAGAGCATGAAGGTGTTGGGGGCTTTTGCCGGCAACGAGTCTATGCTCGATCATGGCGGCTTCATCCTCGGAGGTGATCCCAAGGAAGGACAAAGCCTTGATGAGGTTCGCCAGCTCCTGCTGGGCGAACTCGAAAAGCTGAAACGTGGTGAATTCTCCGACGAGCTGCTGCCTTCTGTGGTGAATAACATGAAACTGCGCTATTACCGCTCTTTGGAGAATAACCGTGAGAGAGCCGACAAATATGTTGATGCCTTCATCAACGGTATCCCCTGGGAACAGATGGTAGGGAAAATCGACCGCATTTCGAAGATCACCAAACAAGATGTAATTGATTTTGCAAACCGTCATTTCAAGAACAACTATGTGGCGATCTACAAGAAGCAAGGTATCGACAAGACACAGAAGAAGATCGACAAACCTGCCATCACACCGATTCCCACAAACCGTGACCAGATGAGTCAGTTCGTGAAGGACATCCAGAACTCACAGGTGGAGCCGATACAACCTCGTTTCGTTGACTTCAAAAACGATCTCACCGTTTCGCAGACGAAGACCAAACTGCCACTCCTCTATAAGCAGAACACTGACAATGGATTGTTTAACCTTGCTTTCCATTACAAGTTCGGCATGGAGGCAGACAACCGTTACGACATTGCAGCCGACTATATCACTTATCTCGGAACCGACAAGCTCACGGCAGCACAAGTGAAAGAGAAGTTCTATCAATTGGCCTGCTCGTATAACATCTCCGTAAACAGCAATACGATCTCTATCAGCCTGAGCGGTCTGAATGAGAAGATGCCCGAGGCTTTGGCACTGTTGGAAAACTTCCTCAAGAATGCCAAGGTGGACCAGGAAGCATACAACCAATATGTGGAACTGGTGTTGAAATCAAGAGACGATGCGAAAGCCAGTCAGAAGAACAACTTCGAAGCCCTGCGCTCCTACGGCACTTTCGGTTCCTACAACCCCACCCGTAACCAGATGAGTGAACGTCAGCTGAAAGAGGCCGATCCGAAACAGCTGCTAAACCTGTTGAAGGATATCAGCCGATATGAGCACACCTTATTATATTATGGTCCTTCCACAGAGAAAGAGCTGAGTGCCGTCATCAAGAAATACCACAAAACGGTCAAGAAGCATCAGCCTGTTCCCGTAGGAAAAGAATACATGGAACAGGAGGCAACACAGAATGAGATCCTGCTGGCACCCTATGATGCCAAGAATATCTATATGCTGATGTTCCACAACGAGAATCGTCCATGGCAGACAGACGAGGCTGCTGTGAAGGCGGTGTTCAACGAGTACTACGGCGGCGGCATGAATGGCATCGTATTCCAAGAGCTGCGCGAGGCTCGCGGTCTGGCCTACAGTGCCTCGGCACATTACAGCCAGCCCAGTCGCAAAGGTCATCCTGAGTACTACAACACATATATCATCACACAGAATGACAAGATGATGGACTGTGTAAAGCAGTTCCATCAGATTCTGAACGAGATGCCCGCCAGTGAGAGTGCCTTCCGCATCGCCAAGGATGCTGTCACGAAACAGTTAGCCAGTCAGCGTGTCACGAAATTTGCCATTCTCAATGCATACCTCCGTGCACAGCAGCTCGGCATTGACTACGACATGAACGAGAAAATCTATCAGGCACTTCCCAGTGTTCAGCTGCAAGACATCGTGAACTTCGAGAAGCAGCACATGGCGAATAAAGGCTACAGGTATCTCATTCTGGGAGATGAGAAGAACCTCGACCTTCCCGCCTTGGAGAAGATTGCGCCCATCCGCCGCATCTCCACTGAAGAAATTTTCGGTTATTGATAATTATTTAGTATCTTTGTAAGCTAATCAAATAGCAATAGTTAAACGATTAATACACTAACATTATGGCAAACGTAACATTCAAGTATGCTCCGATGTTCCAATTGGGTAAGGACACCACGGAGTATCGCCTATTGACAAAAGAAGGAGTAACCGTCAGCGAATTTGAAGGGAAAGAAATCGTGAAGGTAAGTCCCGAGGCACTGACCCTTCTGGCGCAGGAGGCTTTCCACGATGTAGAGTTCATGCTCCGCCGGGAGCATAACGAACAGGTGGCTCAGATCCTGACCGATCCAGAAGCCAGCGAGAACGATAAGTATGTGGCCCTGCAGTTCCTCCGCAATGCCGAGGTGGCCTGCAAAGGCATCCTCCCTTTCTGCCAGGATACAGGTACAGCGATTATCCACGGAGAGAAAGGACAACAGGTATGGACAGGCTTCGAGGATGAAGAGGCCCTGAGCCTCGGTGTGTTCAACACCTTCACCCAGGAGAACCTGCGCTACTCGCAGAATGCCCCTCTGAACATGTACGACGAAGTGAACACCCGCTGCAACCTCCCCGCACAAATCGACATCGAGGCGACAGAGGGAGCGGAATACCGTTTCGTGATGGTAGCCAAAGGTGGCGGCTCTGCCAACAAGACCTATTTCTATCCCATGACCAAGGCCACGATTCAGAACGAAGGAACCCTCATCCCCTTCCTTGTGGAGAAGATGAAGAGCCTGGGAACGGCAGCCTGTCCTCCCTACCATATCGCTTTCGTCATCGGAGGTACATCGGCAGAGAAGAACCTGCTCACAGTGAAACTGGCTTCTATCAAATACTACGACAGTCTGCCCACGACAGGCGATGAGACCGGACGTGCCTTCCGTGACGTCGATCTGGAGAAGAAACTGCTGTTAGAGGCCCATAAGATCGGCTTAGGTGCACAGTTCGGTGGTAAGTATATGGCACACGACATCCGAGTGATCCGTTTGCCACGTCACGGTGCCTCTTGTCCCATCGGTATGGGTGTGAGCTGTTCAGCCGACCGTAACATCAAGGCAAAGATTAACCGTGATGGCGTATGGTTGGAGAAGATGGACAACAACCCCAGCGAGCTGATTCCTGCAGAGTATGCCAAGGCAGGGGAAGGAGCCAATCAGATTGTTATCGATCTGAATCAGGGCATAGATGCCGTGCGCGCCGAGCTCACCAAGTATCCCGTTTCCACCCGTGTGAACCTGAAAGGTACGATCATCGTGGCACGTGACATCGCTCATGCCAAACTGAAGGCTCGCTTGGATGCCGGTGAGGACCTGCCTCAGTACTTCAAGGACTATCCCGTACTCTATGCAGGACCTGCCAAGACACCGGAGGGCTATCCTTGCGGTTCAATGGGTCCCACCACTGCTAACCGCATGGATCCCTATGTGGACGAGTTCCAGGATCATGGTGGTTCATTGGTGATGATCGCCAAGGGTAACCGTTCGCAGGTTGTGACCGATGCCTGTCAGAAGCATGGTGGTTTCTATCTGGGCAGCATCGGCGGTGTGGCCGCAGTGCTTAGCCAGTCGAGCATCAAGAGCATCGAGT
>DETG01000055.1:0-5819 GCA_002361535.1 Prevotella sp. UBA3294 | reverse complement strand
GACAAGGGCAACGATTTCTTCAAGACCTTGAAGCCGTGGCCCGCTACCTGCTAACCCATCCTGTATAAATCTTTTCACGAATTTGAGAATTAGAGAATACTTTGCTGCATGCAGCATACACTAATTCTCGAATTCGTGATTATATAATACCCAGAGAATAAAGAATAATGAAAAACATCGTAAGACACACAGCAACCATCACCTTGGCTGCCCTCATCATGTCGGGTTGCAACAACAAGCAACAAACACAGACTGCAATCCCCGAAACGTCAGATTCTGTCCAATCCGCGGTGAAAGACCGTTCAGAACTGCCATCGAGTCAGCTCACTGTCAAGAACATCACCAAGAGCAAGAAGAACGAAGTGGGCGAATTCGAGTTGTCCTTTGATTTCCCAGAGAATGGTAATGCCACACTCGTCAATGCCATACGTGAATATATCAGTGAATCACTTGGCACCTGCTACGGCGGAGGCGAAGACAATTCGAAGCAAGGATCCTACAACGGTGATCTTGCCGATGGTGAAAAGATGGCCGACTACTATTTCAGTCTCAAGTTAAAGGAGTTTGAGGAGATGAACAGCACCATGAAAGAAGATGGTGCACCAGAGATCCCCCCTTTGGCATCGAGTACGAAAATCACCAAGGACTATGAGACCGACAAAGTGGTCACCTTTCTCTTCAAGAGCTATGAGAACGCAGGGGGTGCTCACGGCGGATCAGTAGGTTCGGGAATGTCATTCCGCAAGAGCGACGGCCGCCGCATAGGCTGGGAGCTGTTCACCGCTACCGGCATGCAGAGTGTCATCAGGAACGGACTCAAAGAATATTTCGAGGTGAAAACGGATGAAGAACTGGAAGGCTGCCTCACCTTGAACGACACCTTTGTTATCCCCATGCCCGTCACCCCCCCACTCTTCGGCAAAGACGGCATTATTGTCACCTACCAGCAATACGAGATCGCTGCCTATGCCGCCGGCATGCCTTCCTTCACCATCCCCTACGACAAAGCCAAGGGCATGATGAACCAAACAGGAAAGAACCTGCTACCATAGCCATTTCGCTTTTTTGACATACATCAATAATTACCAAATAAAAGCACATCGTTTTGTGCTTTTATTTGGTAGTTAGTTGCTTTTTCTGCACCTTTGCACCGATAAAAAGATTGTTTAACAAAATAAAAGACGAGACAATGAAAAAATTATTGATGACATTGGCTGCCGCTGCACTGATGACAATCAGTGCCCAAGCACAGGCTTACATCGGCGGAAGCATCGGTATCGGTAGCGTAAAGATTTTTAATGGTGATACAGAGACCACGTACAAATTCCTTCCCGAAGTAGGATTCGCACTGAACAACGACTGGTCGTTAGGAGTACAAGCCGGACTGATTAAAGGCGCATGCGACTTCAGTGAGGCTGCCTTTACTCAAGACACCGAGGCCGAGGCTGTGACCATCAATCCTTATGCCCGCTACACCTTTCTGCACGGGAAGGTTGTGAATGCCTTCATCGATGGCGGTATCGGCTACACCAGCTACGACGATGTAGGTTCAGAGTTCAATATCGGTCTGCGCCCCGGTCTGTCTGTGAAACTGAACAACAAGGCAAGTATCGTGACACACGTAGGATTCCTTGGCTATCGCACCTTCAACCCGGATAACGACAATATGGATAATGCCCATGCATTCGGTTTAGATCTCGATGGCAGCAACATTACGTTCGGACTGTATTACACATTCTAAACGGTGATCTTTTTTCGCAAGAATGAAAAATAGAAAGCGCACAGGAAGTTTGTATCCTGCGCGCTTTCATTCGCTATCAGCCGTACAGGCTGATTAAAATTTCCGTGGTATCCGTGCTATCTGTGAGACCTTAAATATCGAAGGATCATCAGCCGTACAGGCTGATCATTATTCGTGTCATTCGTGTGATTTGTGTTTGTTTACCCCATGCGGATCTGGCAGATTCTGCGGATTCATGTTTCTACGGACTCTTTGGACTTCAAGGACAATCAGCCGTACAGGCTGATAATAATTTCCGTGATTTGGCTTCCCCTAAAGCGCCGATTTCCAATTCCGTGCTATCTGTGTGAAATATTGATTATCTCTGGCTATCGCCGAAGATACTCTCGTTCGGGAGTAAAAACAAAAAGGTATTTTTGTTTTGTATTCCGCTCACTTTATTGGTACTTTGGCTTCGCCGAAGATACTCTCGTTCGGGAATAAAAACAAAAAAGGAATTTTTGTTTTGTATTCCGCTCACTTAATCGTATCTTTGCACCGACAAAGCGAGAATGATGAGAAAGGCGATGCTCCTTACCCTCCTGTCAGTGCTTGCGCTCTTTGCCTGCACCGACCGCCGCTACCCCACGACGTTGGTGGCAGCCGACAGTCTCTGTGCCGTCAATCCCGACAGCGCCCTAAGCCTGCTCACCCAATACAAAGACTCCATCCAGACGGCATCCAAGGCCCACCGAATGTACTACCACCTGCTGCTTGCAGATGCCATGAATAAGTCCTACGTGGATATGTCCACCGACAGCATCCTCAAGGAGGTTGCCGATTACTACGACCGCCACGGCTCCGCCAATGAGAAGATGCGTGCCCACTACCTCCTCGGCTGTGCCTACCGCGATATGGGCGAGGCACCCATGGCCCTGCAGTGCTATCAGGATGCGGTGGATAAGGCCGACACCCTTTCCCAAGACTGCAACTACCGTCTGCTCACCAGTGTTTACGGGCAGATGGCCGAGATCTTCCACAAGCAGAACCTACCCACCGATGAGATTATCGCCAATAGAAACTGCCAGAAGTATTCCCTGATGGGAGGCGATAGTTTAGAGTACCTTCTCAGCATAAAGGCAATGATCAAGCCATATTTCCTGTTAGGCGACACTTTGGCTATGATGAAAGTATTGGATGACGTTTATCAGTTGTTTTTAAAAAGAGGTGACTCTCTGCACGCATCAAGGACGTATGGAAGCTCAGTTTATATAGACAAGTTGGTGAGAGAAGGCAGGTTATCCGAAGCCCGCAAACGAATCAATACTTACAAGGCAAAGTCCGGCCTGTATGACAATCAGGGAAACCTCAAAGGTCTATATTCAGGATACTATTATTATGAGGGGATGTACTATCTGAAAGCAGGTCAACTTGACTCAGCGGAGCACTGCTTTAGAAAGCTGACAAATAATAAGAACTACCACCTTGAGGAATGTCATGGACTGATGATGCTTTACCAGCAGAGAAGGGCTACCGACTCTATTATTAAATATGTGCAGGAATACAGCGATGCCGTTGACGAACAGGCAAATTCCCGCCGTACGGAAACGGTTCATCAGATGACATCCATGTACAACTACCAGCGTTTCCAGCAACAAATGGACCGTGAAGCACAAAAAGTCAGCCACACACGGCTCGTGGCTACGCTTTTTGCTTTAGGGATTGTAATATTGTTGTTCTTGTTCTACTTCCTGTTTAGGCAATACCGACAGTTCAAAGAGAATAAACAAGCAGAAGTGGTTAGACTAAATAATGCCTGTCGCCGTGCAGAAGATGCATTATATATTGCAGAATTAGAGAACCAAAACAAACAAGCCAAGAGTGCAGATTTGTTGGCAGAGAAGGCGCAGCAGATTAATGAACTCCGCACCCAGCTGGATAAATATGTTGAACGCTATATGGCAGTTAAGCCAAGTGATCGCGAGGCTCTCATGGCAAAAAGCGAAATTGTCAGCTTGTTCCAAGAGAAAGCCCGTTGGACTATCAACACTCAGTTACCAGACTCTGTTCAATGGCGTGAGTTGATCGCTCAGTTCAAACTCAATCTACCGACACTGTATAGTGCTATCGGAAGGGGAGAAAAACTCTCTGAGCAAGAACTGAGAGCCTGTGTCCTTTTATTGCTCAATTTCTCCGAAGCAGATGCTGGCATTCTTCTGAACGTCCGGCCTCAACGGCTCACCAACATTAAGTCCAGAGCCAATCAGAAACTATTTGGTGACAGTTCTGCTCAGACCCTTATTGATAATATACGTCACCTATCCGTAACACTTTAGTATTAATTGTGTAAAGTTGGTTTAAAGAAAATAACTCTTTCTTTTTCAGAACGTTAAGGTGTGTGGTGTAAACTTGGTGTATTCATTTGACCTATTATTTTTGTTGTTCTACTCCCATGTTTGTAACTTTGTATTGTGATTGCAATCCAAAAACAAACATTAATAATAAAAGGTAGAACAATGAATAAACAAAAGAAGAACGAAAGTATTTATAAGCGTATGATCCTCTTGTTTCTCCTGATTACAGGAGTTGGGGGTGTATCTATGATGGTTACTATACCATATTTGCTTTCGAGCCCTATAGTTCCATGAATTATCAATATCAGATGGCATACGCTATCATATATCACTAATAACAAATCTGTAAGAATACATTAGATCGTTATGAAAAAGAGAGAACGAGTCATCTGTCTGGTGCTGTCAGCTACACTTCTCCTCAACCTCTCATGCAGGGATCATGAAGAAGAGGAGCCGGTAAGTCCCGTTGAACCTGCTACGGTCAGTTATACATGGCCCTCAGCGGAGCATGATGCTTCTGGCATCATATTGGTTTCTTCCCCAGGCTACGAGTTCACCTTCGGCAACATGGAGAAAGCGGCAGAGGAGCATAGGAACTTGGTGGAGGTGTTGGAAAAGAACAGGATCAAGGTGGTGAACCTGAAGGACATCATAGAGGATATGCCGCCAGACAGCCAGAGGACAGCCCAGCAGATGATCGTTCCTAACCTCTACTTTACACGCGATCCTTTTATCGTCACGCCCAAAGGAGTTGTCATCGGCAAGATGCGCAACCAGCTGCGCAGAAGGGAGCCGGTACTTGCCGCTATGTGCCTTCACCATCTGGGAATAGAGCCTGTATATAAGATATGCGGTGAAGAGGCAGTCCTTGAGGGCGGCGACTACCTGCCGTTCGGTACGATGGCTTTCGTTGCCTCAGGCCTGCGTACCAACAGGGCGGCTATTGACGAGATGATGGCCGCAGACGTGTTAGGACACGATACGATCGTGGTAGTGAACGACCGGAAACTGTGGAACAATGAAATGCACCTCGACACCTATTTCAATATCATCGACCGCGACTTGGTAACAATAGTGAAGGACCGCCTGAATGCAAAGACCGATGAGATCTATTATCTTCCCGTAGAAATCTTTGCTCGGGACGGGAAAGCTGGGGAACGCTACTATCGGAAGATAGAAAGCGACCTGTCGTTGGAGGAATTCCTGACAAGGCGGGCGATAAGGATCATTCCCGTCACGGTGTTCGATGCCCGCACCTTTGCCAACAACTTCCTGTGCATAGCACCGCGACACATCGTGGCTGTGGATGGACAGTCGAAGGAACTGCAGCAGATGCTAAAGGAGGCCGGCGTACAGGTTGACTGGATCCCGATGAAAGAACTATTAAAAGGCAATGGGGCGATACACTGCATGACGAAAGTATTGAAGGGTATGAACTACGTGTCCCCGGTGGCTCAATAAAGGCTATGCGTTCGCGCAAAAAAATAGTTTTCGTGAGATTGCTACCATGCACCAATCACCTCTTGATCGCTCTTAGTCATGCGGATTTTGCAGATTTAGCGGATAATCATTAGCCTGCCAATGATTCTTTTGGCTTTTTCTCTCTGCTTCGCCTGGAGTGGCCGTTGGTTCTGCGGAACTTATATTATTCTACGGACGCTTTGGACTTCAAGGACTATCAGCCGTATAGGCTGATTAAAAATTTCAGTGATTTCTGTGATTTCTGCTTCCTATGTATTTTACAA
>DETG01000005.1 GCA_002361535.1 Prevotella sp. UBA3294 | reverse complement strand
TGCGGTCGCTCAGCAGGTCTTCCAGACCGTGGCGGCTCAGGATGCGCCGGCCGTTATACATAATGGTGAGCCCCGTGTTCAGGTAGGTGTAGTTACGCAGCATGATCTCTATGATGTCGTTGTGGAACTTGTAATTCTTGAACAGGGTATCATCAGGTTCGAAGAAGATATAGGTTCCGTTCTCATCTTGAGTGTCCTCCGTTCTGTCGCCTGTCTGCACGCCACGCTCGAAGGTCACGGCGCGCATCTTCCCATCACGGAAACTCCTCACCTCAAAATGGGAACTCAAGGCATTCACCGCCTTCACACCCACACCATTCAGTCCCACGCTCTTCTTGAAGGCTTTCGAGTCGTATTTGCCGCCGGTATTCAGTACGCTCACAGCCTCCACCAATTTCCCTTGGGGGATGCCACGACCATAGTCACGTACACGCACTCGCAGATTCTCCTCGATGTCAATCTCAATGCGCTTTCCGGCATTCATTTTGAACTCATCGATAGAGTTGTCGATGACCTCTTTCAGCAGCACGTAGATGCCATCCTCGGGCAACGAGCCATCACCCAAGCGACCAATGTACATACCAGGACGGGTGCGCACATGTTCCATATCCGACAGATGCCGGATATTATCATCTGTATATTTGATTTGCTCTTCCATATATATTTTACGCTTTCGCTCTTAGATAATCATTCGCTCTCACACCTTCGTGCCCTCACTCCCCATGCCGATATCCTTCTTGTAGCATCTCAGCCGCCTGTTCACATGAGCATCGAAATATTGCCAGTTACTGAGCACATGACTGTTCGTTTCCATCTGTGGCATGGCTTGAGCCCACTTGAATCCATAGTGCTGGTACTGCTGCACCAAGTCGTTAAAGATCAGGGCATTGGCACCGCGTGAACGGTATTCGGGCAACACCCCGATGAGCAGCATATCCACCGTGTCGGCATGGTGCCATCTGATGGCATCGATCAGATACCACCACCCCCATGGCATCAGCCTGCCGTCGTGGGTCTTGCGTATGGCTTCCGACAGTGAAGGGAATGTAATGCCAAACCCCACCATCTTGTCGTTGTCGTTCCCGTCAACCACTGTGGTGATCAGGTTCATGTCGGCAATCTTGATATATTGGTCCACAAGCTGATCGACTTTCTTTTCCGACAGCTGGGAGAACCCATAGAGATCCTTATAGGTGGCATTGAGCAACTGGAAGATCTTCCTGCCATAGCCCTGTCGCAGCAGCTCTTTTCTGGTGAGCTTGTGCACGCGGAGGTGGAAGCGCTCCGATGCCATCTTCGAGATACGTGCGAACTTGTCGGGAACCTCCTCGGGCACCCTTACCATGCACTGCACGTAGTCGTTGTCCTTGCGGAAGCCGCCCATGCGCTCGATGTGCTCGGGGTAGTAACGATAGTTGTAATGGGCATACACCGTAGCCAGGGTGTCGAAGCCCTCCACGAGCATTCCCTCACGGTCAGTATCTGCAAAACCCATTGGCCCCACCATCTGGACCATTCCCCGCTGGGCACCCCACTCCTCTACGGTCTGTAACAATGTCTTGCTCACAGTCAGGTCATCGATGAAGTCAAACCACCCGAAGCGCACAATCCGCTTCCCCCATCGTTCATTAGCCTTATGGTTGATGATGGCTGCCACACGGCCCACCACCTTGTCTCTTTCATAAGCCAGGAAGTAATCGGCTTCACAATCCTCAAACGATGCGTTCTTCTCTTTGCACAAGGTGTTTATCTCATCGAAATGCAGGTAAGGCACATCGTAGGGGTCATCACGGTAAAGATCATATCTAAACTGGATGAATGCTTCCAGCTCCTTTCTCGTTTCAACTTTTTTTATTTTCATGTAGAGGTTTCAAACTCCTTCTTCAGTTAGATTTTCTTGATATAACAGCGGCGGCGTTTGTGCTGTTCCGTTTCCAGATACTGCCATTGACTCTGCACTTTCTCGTTCGATTCCATCTCTACCTGACTCTCTCCCCAGTCGAAGCCATATTTCTGATACCAGGGAATCAGGTGGGCGAAGAGCAGGGCGTTAGCCCCTTTCATGCGATATTCGGGTAGGATACCCACCATTTCCAAATCCACATATTTCGTCTTGTGGAACTTCAGGGATCGGATCAGATGCCACCAGCCGAAAGGAAGCAGCCTTCCTCTGCGGCATTTCTGCATCGCCCTTGAGAGCGAAGGCAACGTGATACCCACCCCCACCAACTTATGCTCGGGCGTGTTCCAGTCTTCTATCACCACAATTAAGTTCAGGTCAGCCCAGCGCAGATACATATTGAGATACTGCTGAATCTGACGGTCTGAGAGTTCAGAGAAGCCATAGAGATCCTTGAAGGTGGCATTGATCAGATGGAACACCTTCAATCCATAGTCCTCCTTGTAGATCTCCTTCAACGTCAGGCTCCGTGTATGGAGGTTATAGCGTTTCTCCACCATCTGCGCAATCTTGGCAAACTTCTCGGGAATTTTCTCCGGGATGAAGATCTTAAACTCCACATAGTCGTTGTCTTTCTCCCAGCCGCCCAGCTTCTCCATGTGCTGCGGGTAGTAGGGGTAGTTATAGATGGTGGCCATGGTGCCAAGTTGGTCGAAGCCTGCTATGAGCATACCCTCGGGATCGAAGTCGGTGAATCCCAACGGACCGATTATTTCGGTCATGCCCTTCTCACGACCATAGCGTTCAACAGCCTCGAAGAGGGCAGCACTCACCTCGATGTCATCAATGAAGTCAATCCATCCGAAACGCACACTCTTGCGCTGCCACCGTTCGTTGGCCTTATGATTGATGATGGCGGCCACCCTGCCTGCCAATTTTCCGTCTTTGTAGGCGAGGAAATATTCTGCCTCGCTGAAATCAAACGCGGCATTCTTGTCTTTACCCAACGTGAACATCTCATCACTGAATAGGTTGGGAACGTCGTATTCATTCCCCTCGTAAAGATCGTAATGGAAATCCACGAAAGTCTTCAGTTCAGCCTTCGTCTCCACCCTCTTGATTTGTACTGCTGCCATGGTTTTCTGGTTTTAATCAATATCAGTGCAATGATCTCATTGTCATGTATATCTTGCAAAATTAATCAAATCCCATGGCATAAACAAAATATCTACAAAGAATTAATATTTTTTAGGCACGAGTTACCCCCATTCCTCACTATCACCCAACAAAGTAGTTATCGACCTTTCGGCCTAAGAAGTTAAGCCGTATGCTTTGTCAAAATCAAAAGGCGCTGTTAGAACGTTTGAATAGAGACAGGACATCTAGCTTTTAACTTCTTTATTCAATAACGACAGCCGACCGTATGCTAGCATCGGAATGAAGGCGCCTCGCAGGCCCATCAGGAGCATGGCTTGCAGCAACGTATATGGTAGATGAGAAAAAAACAAGCCAACAAAGTTACTTCCCAACTCTTCAAAAATACATGCCACCATGCGCGGTGTGAACGACCGTATGCCTTCTTGGTAGTTCTGCTGTTACAGCTTTGCCTTCAGAATAGTGTTCAAATTGATCCATTTCTTCAGTTTTCGCCATGCCGCATCGGTGCAGAGCATAGGAAAATAAGAGCAACTTCCGTGTGGGATAAACAGACTCTACTTTCATCGCAAATAGACTCTACGTAAACATTAAGTAGACTCTACGTAAACATTAAGTAGGCTTTACTTTCAACGCAATCAGACTTTGTTTGCAATGTAATCAGGCTCTACTTTAGACATAAAAACTGTATAGTTGGATTTCATCCTACCTTTTCTTGCCATGGCGAGAAAAGGTAGGATGAAATCCAACGATCTTGAGAGGATTTCTAATGTTCTTTTCGGATAATAGTCCCCCTAAAAAAGACAGTCTATAGACTGTCACGTAAAAATGTAGCCAAAAAAGGCAGCGAATAATTTTGTGGGTTGGCCATTATTTCATAACTTTGCAACATAAAAGAGCAATGACAGCTTTCTTTTAACTTCAAATCACCATATAAAAAAAGAAACCAGAGAAAGATTGTCTGCCAGCTCACACCCTCCAGGTGTGGGCATTTTGGTATGACTTCTCTGGTAGGGTTTGTGGTGAACCCGAAGTTGATTTCTTTCCTGATGCCCCACCTCTGTTTTTCTAACATTAATATTTATGAAACACAGAGATTTAATCGTGAAAGACACATCGCTGTCTGCATTGTTCCGCCCATCATTCCATCAGGAATTGCGGCAAGTTATTAACTCCTGGCGCCCCTTCCTCATCGGCTGTCCTCCCGATGTCGATGCCCTGGATCTGTCGTGGTTCGCATTCGATTTCAGCAGGATCCAGGTGATGAACGTGTTGATCGACTTGGGAAGGCTCCTGTGCCATCATCCCCTGGTGGATGACAACATGCGCACGCTGGCCATCTATCTCGTGGATCACACCAACCTGTCGTGCAGCATGCCCACCCTCTATGCCCAGCTGCGCAAGTACAAGACAGTGAATGTCCTGCCCCTCATGTGCCTTTTCCTATATACAATTGTATAGCACATTGTAGGCCGTTCCTTGCAATCGCCTCGCTTTTTCACTACCTTTGCATTGTGTTTTTATTCATGACAAAAAAAAGATCTATAACAATGAAAAAGGTAACAATGCAATTATTACTATCGGGCACCGTCGTATGATGGTGCCCGAAAAGTGGGTGTCTCATCCACGTCCGCCCAAGGCATTTCTTTTCTATCAAAATCAACCTAATTTATCAACTGTTTTTTATGAATATTATTGACATGGAGGAACCGATGTCAGCACATTTCAGGCTTAAGGAATTCCTATACTCCAGAACAGCCGAACGACTCGGAATCCCCAATATCCCCCTGAAGTGTCATATCCTGCGCATCAGGAACCTCACCGTGAATTGTCTGGAACCTACCCGTCTGCAACTCTGCCGCCCCATCCTCATCACCAGCGGTTACCGTTGCGAACCGCTGAACCGTGCCGTGGGTGGTGTCAGTAATTCCCAGCATCTGCTGGGTGAAGCCGCTGATATCCAGATTGCCCGGCGGTGGTGGCCCCTGTCGGTAGGGAGTGAGGAACAGATGGCGCGTTTCCTTTTCAACTGGATGAAAGAGCACATCCCCTACGACCAGTTGATCCTCGAGCATTCCCGAAGGGGCTCATGGTGGGTGCATGTGAGCTGCCGCATCGATATGAAAAAGAACAGAGGTCAGGCACTCCAGCTGATGAAGGAATGAGTGACAGGACCCCACCCCTCGCTACGCTCACCCCTCCCCTACAATGGGAGGGGATTGCCATGCGGACTGCTTCATGTTAACACAGCACCAGCAGCTCCCCATTGTAATGGATTGCCATGCGGACTGCTTCATGTTAACACAGCGCCAGCCGCTCCCCTCCCATCGTAGGGGAGGGGCAGGGGTGGGGTCAGTAATTTTATGATAAAAACAAAATGAACACCTACAACAGAACTTTAAAACGTTTGAAATCTTTTTACAATGAAGAATAAGGGATTTATCAAATTGTATCGCAGTGTGTTGTCCAGGCCTGAGCTGACCGATCTCCTTACAGAAGAAGGGGGCACAGGCTTTGGAACCTATATGATGATCCTGCTGTATCTCTCCCAGTGTGATGACTTAGAAGGTCTTTATACGAATGCGCAGCTGTCGGCACTTGCTTCCCAGGCCAGGAAATCGAGGGCCTATATCAACCATATTATTTGCGATTTTGGCCTGTTCGAGATTGAGGGGAAACGCTTCCGGGATTCATTCATGATTGAATACTCACCTGCGCGTATTAAAAGGAACGCAGGTGAAGAAATAGAAAAAGAAATAGAAAAAGAAAACAAAGAAAAACCGGGCGGCGTGTGTCAGAAAGACACCCGCCCGGAACCCACCACCCCCCAGCCCCCTCATGACGGCAGTGAAGAGGACAGTCATGCCGGCAGCCTCCCCAACGGCACCCGGTGCGTGATCGGTCCGTCGGCCTACGAGACCATCGACCTCGAAGGAGTGCGGCACGACAGTCATGGGAACACCGTACCGTGGTGGGCGCCTCCTCAGACCGATGTCTATAGCGGGTGGAGCGTGGTGTCCGACCGCTGGGTGCCCTTGGACGAACTCGACAGGCAGACTGAGCACGACCGTCGCAAGAGCATGCCATCGGAGAACTTCATGATGCGCTCTGCCTATACACAACTCAATCAATCACAACAGCAGTACATACAAGATGAAGCAAGACGAACTCATATATAAGTCAGTGAAGAACTGGCAACAGACGCCCACGGGTTACTACATCGTGCCCTGGGATCAGCTGAACATCAAGACGAAGGCCGACAGCGAAGGTGAGCTCCCGCAGGTGGTGAGATGCACCTGTCCTGACTGCGCCGATGTCAAGAAACACGGCAATGACCCCTGTGTGCGACTCGACCGTCTCACAGGATTCGGGAAATGCTACAAATGCGGATTCCGGTTCATCATCAGCGAAAAGGTGAGGGAGTACGACAAACGACAGACAGCGCGGAAACAGTCGTACAGCCTGCCCGACACAACGAAGCTCACACCACTCAGTGCCGTGGCTATCGACTACCTGTTCCGCAGGGGTATCCAGCCGCAGACGGCACAGCGCACCGGCGTGAGGTCGGCACGTATGATGATCGGGAAGCTGGAGCGCGACTGCCTCGCCTTCCCCTTCATCGAGGGAAACCGCGTGGTGAATATCCAGTACAAGACAACCGACAAGCAGTTCGCCATGGAAAGCGGCTGCGAGATCATCCCCTGGAACATCGATGCCGCACTGGGACAGGACTCCGTCATCATCACTGAGGGCATGATGGACGCTCTGGCACTCATCGAGACGGGCTACGACAACGTGATCAGTGCAGGGAACGGAGCACAGACCGACACGCACTCCTTCGACCGGTTCCGATACTCGCACTTCGATCCGTTGAAAACCATCTACCTGGCAGGTGACATGGATGAGGAAGGGGAGAAAATGCGGCAGCGGCTGGCGGAGTATTTCGGGGAGGCACGGTGCCGCATCGTGAGATGGGAGGTCACCAGCAGCAGCGACAACGGTACGGTGACACACTACGCCAAGGATGCCAACGAGATGCTGATGAACTACGGAAAGGATGCCGTGATGCAGTGCATGAACCATGCGCAGCCTTGTCCCATCACGGGCGTGGAGACAATCGCCGACTACCGGCAGCGCGTGCTCGACATCTGGCAGTATGGCGTACCACCGGGGAAGAAGGTGGGGTGGGGGGAGTTCGACGATCATGTGCAGTTCGAGGCAGGACGGTCGGTAATCATCGTCGGGGAACCGAACACGGGGAAGTCAACCTTCGCCGACGACCTCATCCTGAACCTCTGCGTACAGCACGGATGGAAGGCGGCACTCTATTCCCCTGAGATGTTCCCACCGGAAAGACATGTGGAACGGCTCGCCACGACACTGGCCGGTCGGCGCTTCCGCAAGGAGACGGTGACCACCGAGCAGGGCATCGACTACCGACAGGTGTCGATACCGCAACCCATGGCTGAACGGATCCTCGACTGGCTGCAGGACAATGTGTTCTTCATCACGGAGACATCAGGGCGCACCATCCATAAACTGCTCCACAGAGCCGAACAGCTACAGGCACGCTACGGCATACGACAGCTGCTGCTCGACCCCTTTAACTACATCCAGCTGCCCGACGGGGCGAAAAGCGACACGATGAAGATCGGCGACATCCTCGCAGAGATCGAGCTCTTCGCACATCGCACCGGACTGCTCGTCATCATCGTGGTACACCCTTCCAAACCGCAGAAGGGAGAGGAGATCACCTCACTGTACAACGCTTCGGGATCGGCGGAGTTCCGCAACAGGGCCGACTACGGTCTGGTGCTGGTCAACGACGACAGGGCGAACCGCAAAGGGGGGAACAGACAGATGCACCTGCTGAAGGTGATCATCGATAAGGTGCGCGACGACCAGATGGGGCGCAAGGGCATCTGCCACCTCTCCTTCAACCCCGACAACTACAGGCACGGGGCGGTGAAAACCATCCACATCACCGACCAGCTTAACCAGTACGAGATCCTGCCCATGAACAACCACTGCTGGCTGGGCCTGACAAAGGAACCTCCGCTACCGCTCAATGAAGTGTAAAACCTAACTGAACTTTCGCAGGCTTCGCTTTCTCTTGCTTCCTGCTTCTTACCTCTTGCTTCGAAAAATAGAACTTGCGAAACATAAGAACCTAACTCACCCCACCCCTGCCCCTCCCCTTAGATGGGAGGGGAGTGGCTGCGCAGTGTTGGCGGTTTCATGCCGCATGGCGCTCCCCGCCTCTTTAAGGGGAGGGGCAGGGTCGGGGTGACAATCAAAAGAAAACCATGATTTGTACAAAATGCGGGCAGAACCTGCCCCGATCGAAATTAGAACGAATGAAGACGGGAACCTACCGTCGGGTGTGTAACCATTGCAAATGGCTCTATTACGTCAAACCCAGTCGCGAGCGCCGCATCCTCCGCGAACTGGAAGAGAGAAAGAATGCACGGAAACGGGGTGTTCCTCCATGAACCCCCTGTTTCCATCCTCCGAAATCCTTGTTTTCATCCTCTGAAAACGCCGTTTTCGCGTCTGAAAACGTTGTTTCCACGTCTGAAAACGCCGTTTTCAGCGGAAAAGATCCCCTACTGGTTCCACCATGATGGCACCGAAGCAGGTGCCTTTCGTACAAAAGGAACATGAATCAGTGACAGTCTATATCTGTCACTTTTGGAGAGCATATTATCCGAAAAGGACATTTGGAACCGTTACTTCAGTTTTCTTAAATAATGTGATTTTCCTTGAATCTGTTTTCGAAGAATGACATATTCTCAAAAATAATTGTTATCTTTGCATCAGAAAACGTTAAACACCGAAATATGGTCAATAAATACTACGAAGAATTTTTGGCAAAGCTTCAGGAAATTTTTATGATGGATCATGCAGAGCTGGACTTTGGCATTTACCGCATCATGAACCAGAAACGCGACGACATACAGGATTTCCTTGAGAATCGTCTGCTTAAGCAGGTGGGCAGTTCTTTGGATATTGATGAGAAGGAATTGGAAAGACTACAAAAGCGCCAGAAGGAAATCTTAGAAATGGCTGGCGGTGACATCAGTGTTCTTCCTCCGACTATTCCGTTAAGAAAGGAATACGACGCCAACGAAGAACAGCTTCACAAGATGGGCAATCCTGAGGAACTACGTAACGAGGTGTTTTCTCACCTTGTCACTTTCTTCTCGCGCTATTATGAGGGAGGGGATTTCCTCTCAAAGCGACGCTATAAGGCTGACACATACGCCATACCCTATAACGGTGAGGAAGTAAAACTGCACTGGGCCAACTCTGATCAGTATTACATCAAGACCTCAGAGTATTTCCGTGACTATACCTTTGAACTGCCAAAGTCGCATCGTAAGGTTCACTTTGTGCTGAAAGATGCCTCCACAGAGCAGAACAACAATAAGTCAGACAAAGGCAAGGAGCGTCGCTTTGCACTATATAAGCCTGAAGAAGGCGCAGAAGAAAAGGTGGTGGAGATGGCTGAAAATGGTGATCTAAACATCTATTTCACATACGAACTGATGCCCAAGGCCACTAAACAGGATGATTTGAGAACCGCTGCCCTTGAGGAGATTTCCGCAATGTTGCCCGCAGATTACCAGCAGTTGATTACTACTCTGATGCCTCTGCCCAAGAAGCCCGAAAGAACGCTTTTGGAAAAGCATCTGACGGACTATATGGCCAAGAACTCTTTTGACTATTTCATCCATAAGGACCTTGGTGGTTTCCTGAGTCGCGAACTTGACTTCTACCTGAAGAATGAGGTGATCAATATTGATGACCTCGATGAGATAAACATTCAGAAGCGCTTAGGTGTAGCCAAGGCTATCAAAAATGTAGGTCAGAAGATTATCCAGATGTTAGCGCAGTTGGAGAATTTCCAGAAGAAGTTGTGGCTGAAGAAGAAATTTGTGGTTCAGAGCGATTATTGCATCACTCTCGACCGCGTGCCGGAAAGCCTCTACCAAGACATTATTCATAATGATGCTCAGCGTAAGGAATGGGTGCGACTTTTTGCTATTGACGAGATTAAAGGTGACTTGATGAAGGAAGGCTATAGTGAGCCTCTGACTATCGAGTTCCTAAAACAGAATCCTTATCTGGTACTCGACACGGCTTTCTTCGATGCGAAGTTCAAGCATCAGTTGGCTGCAAGTTTTGAGAATATTGATGAACAGACAAATGGCTTGCTGATTAATAGTGAGAACTTCCAGGCGTTGCAGTTCTTGCAGAATAAGTATAGTCAAGGTGTAGATTATTGCTATATTGATCCACCATACAATACAGATTCTGCACCAATTCTATATAAGAATGGGTATTTGGATTCATCGTGGCTATCTTTAATGCAGGACAGATTAATATTATCTCAAAATCTTCTTGCTTCTAATTTCGTATATACGGTGGCTATAGATGATACGGAATTAACAAACCTTTCCATGTTGTTAAAAGAAAGGTTTACTGAACACAGAATATCACCAATAACCGTAGTGCATAATCCTAAAGGATCGCCTACAAAAGATTTCAACAGAACTCATGAATATGCAATATTCATAACAGAAGAAACTAACAAAAATGCGATAGCAAGAATTTTAGAGGAAAACGACACTCCAAGAAAAATGAGACGTTGGGGTGAAAATTCTAAGAGAACAGAAAGACGTCAATCATTTTATCCCATATACGTTAAGAATGGAAAGATTGTCAAAGTTGGTGAAGTTCCTGATGATAATTATCATCCAAATAAGAATGAAGTAATGCCTGACGGTACGATAGCAATATGGCCAATTGATCAGAATTTGGTTGAAAGAAGATGGAATTTCGGTTTGGATTCCATTAATGAGAACCTTAATAGAATAACGGCTATTGAAGATGATGGAATCTGGGATTTATTTGTTACTCATGAAATGACAATCCCGAAAACCGTTTGGAAAGGTGGTGAATATGATGCGGGTAGTTATGGAAATACCTTGTTGATTAACATATTAGGAAGTAAAAAATTTGATTTCCCAAAATCTATAAATACGCTTACTAAGAGTGTCCAATTAGCATGCCTAAACAAACCAAATGCGGTCATCCTTGATTTCTTCGGAGGATCTGGTACAACGGCTCATGCTGTTATTAAGGAAAATAAAGAAATGAATCATCGTAAGTATCTTACAGTTGAGATGGGAACTTATTTTGATGACGTTACAAGAACACGTGTTGAAAAAGTAATCTACTCTGAAGACTGGAAAAACGGTAAGCCTGTTTCTCGCAAGGGCGTTTCCCAGTGTTTCAAATACATCCGCTTGGAGCAGTACGAAGATACACTTAACAATCTGAAACTGAAGAAGCAGGAGTTAGAATTCGAGGATGACTTCAAAGATGGCTATATGCTCAACTATCTGCTTGATACAGAGTCCAGAGATTCATTGCTCGACTTGAAGATGTTTGTAAATCCATTCAATGTAGAACTGAAGACCACGCGTAATAATGAACTGGTTCCGACGAAGGTGGATATGGTGGATACGTTCAATTACCTGATAGGTTTGAATGTAGAGAAAGAACGCTGGTTAGAAGATGATAACATCTGCGTAGTTTTGGGTGAAACCCACCGCGAACATCAGAAGACTATGGCTATCTGGCGTAATCAGGAGAAGATAGATAACGCCAGGTTACTGGAATGTTTCGAAAAGCCAGAGCTACGTGATTTGGCTAAGGATGTGGATGTCATCTACGTGAATGGTGAAAACACCTTGCAGTCAAAGATTCATGATGATGAGAATTGGCAGGTGATGCTCACAGACGAGGAGTTCTTAAACCGTATGTTTATGGAGGAGTAATCGATGGCAAAGAAACAATTTGTACCTCCTGTAAAACTCGGACAGGCACTTGTTCTGAACAAGTACTTGTTGCACCTCTTTGGATGCAAAGATTTGGAAGAACTGAGCAAGGACCTAAAAGATCCCTCGTTAGAGGGGACAGACGATGATGGTATCTCAAAGTTGTATTATCAGATTCGCTTTCTGTTATATAAAAGTAGTATCACAGAGCTGCAGTTGCTGGAATATGATCGCCATATTGTGAAGTTCACCAAGGAGATTAACCAGCGTAGGCAGCATAAAGTTCAGTGGAAATATTTCCAATACCTTTCCCTGCTTTTTACTGAAATTTATTTGGATTACTATTTTGCTGATAGCAAAAAGTTGTTGGCAGAGATTAATGAGTTTTTGAAGAGTCGTTTTACCACAGAAGAAGGTAACTGGAAAGAGATTGCTCCTTTCGAGGAAAACGATTTGAATAAACTTGCTTTCTGGAATGCTACTGGTTCTGGTAAAACGCTGCTGATGCATATCAACATCAAGCAGTTCCTGTTTTATCAGCAGAAATATCATGCTAAGAAACTGAATCGAATCATTGTACTGACGCCAAATGAAGGATTGTCACGTCAGCATCTAAAGGGGCTGCAATCATCAGGCTTTGTGGCAGAGATTTTCTCCAAGCAGGCACAAAATCATTTCTTTAAAGGTCAGACCATTGAAGTGATTGATGT
Source organism: Prevotella sp. UBA3294 (assembly GCA_002361535.1). Classification (GTDB taxonomy): domain Bacteria; phylum Bacteroidota; class Bacteroidia; order Bacteroidales; family Bacteroidaceae; genus Prevotella. Next base: position 3,550 of record DETG01000005.1, on the reverse strand, counting down.
AAACAAACTGGCCTTGACGGATGGAGATAAGACGGTAGCTGTTGAGAGTTTTGAAGGCAATAACTTAGTATTGGTGGATGAAGGTCACAGAGGAAGTGGTGGAGACGTTTGGAAAGGTTATCGTAACACATTGACAAAAGAGGGCTTCTCTTTTGAATATTCTGCCACCTTCGGACAGGCCATTGCAGCCCAAAGTGGTGCCAGCAAGGATGCACTTCTGAATGAGTATGGTAAAAGTGTCATCTTCGACTATAGTTACCGTTATTTCTATGAAGACGGCTATGGGAAGGACTACCGTATCATGAACATGAGCCAGTGGGATAATGAAGAGGTCTTCAATATGTATATGACGGCCTATCTGCTTTGTTTATATGAGCAGATGCTGGTGTATCAGTCAACGCCCCGCATTCGAAAAGAATTCCTCATAGCCCGTCCTTTAGGTATTTTCGTAGGTGACAAAGTAACGGCTGTACGAACTGAAAACAAGCACTCTGTGAGTGATGTGGTTCAGATATTATTCTTCATTCAGGACTTTATTGAACACCCAGACGAGTTTAGCCTTTATATCAAGCGTCTGCTATCTTATGAAGACGGTATCCGTAGCACTGAGGGCTACAACCTCTTTGCCGACTCGTTTATGCTTTGCCGAGATGGGATAAAGGAAGGGCAAGAAATGACTTATTCCCGTGAGGTATATCAACAGATTCGCCAGAAGTTGTTTAACAGCACGGTATCGAATGCTCATCTCTATATTGAGAAACTGAGCGGTGGCGAGAATGATGAAATAGGACTTCGCTTGGGTGACGCCCGTCACTTTGGAGTGATCAATGTGGGTGATACAGATAGCCTGATGAAATTGTGTAAAGAGAAAGGGTTGAATTGCTCTACACCACAGTTTACAGGTAAGTCACTTTTCTCAAATATTGATGAGGAAAGTTCCACTATCAGTATTCTGATTGGCTCGAAGAAATTCAATGAAGGATGGAGCAGTTGGCGCGTATCTGTCATGGGACTGATGAATGTTGGGCGCAGTGAAGGCTCTGAAATTATACAGTTATTTGGTCGTGGTGTTCGACTGAAAGGCTTTAAATATTCGTTGAAGCGTAGCTCAAAACTGGATGCTGGTTATCAGGTGGGTAAACTGCCAAAGGCTATCCGTGAGATAGAAACACTGAATGTGTTCGGCGTTCGTGCTGAGTATATGGATGCCTTCCGTAAATATCTGGAAGGTGAAGGATTGCCATCAAGTGTTGACAGATATGAGAAAATCGAAATACCTACCATTAATCTGTTAGGAAGCAAGAAACTGAAGGTGGTTCGCCTAAAGAAAGGATATGACTTCAAGAAAGATGTAACCGTCTATCCGAAGGATTACAGGAAGGGGGCTTTCATCAAACTTGACCGTATGCCCAAGGTGCAGGCCCTTGAGAGTGACTCGGCAGCGGAGGCACCTGTCGTTGCCCCCCAGTTCATCGGTACTCGTCATCTGGCATTTATCAGTTGGAACAGGGTGTTTTTCGCCTTGGAACATCTGAAACAGGAGCGTGGTTGGACCAATATGGAGATAGATATGACCTTCTTGAAAGACCTGATGAAAGAACACGATTGGTATGAATTGAAGATCCAACGTGAAGAAATGGAAGGCAATCATTTTGCTTTGGATGTTGCTCGTTGGGAAGATATCACGATCTCGCTGTTAGGTGGATATCTGGAACATGCATTCAAGATTTGCAGAGGTCGTTATGAGAAGCAACACCTGGAAACGGTTTATCTCAGCGAAGATGATAATAACTTCTTTGACGAATATACAGTAGAAGTAAGAAAGGACAAAGAAGAGTGGATAGAGCGACTACGCGAGCTTGCTGAGAATTTTAAGACAAGTGCTGACATGTCGATATATAGAAACTGGATTAAGTCTCTCCGTTTTGACCAACATCTGTATTATCCATTGCTCTGCCTAAATCCCAAGAACGAAGTAGGAAAAAACGTGCTTGTGGATTCTGAAAACAACGAGCCTTTGATAAAAGTGTCGCCTATCGCCTTGAATGAAGGAGAATCCAAGTTCGTCGAAGATTTGCGCGATTACTATAATAACCGCCAGAATGATTTACTGAAAGGGAAAGAGTTATATCTGCTTCGCAATGAGAGCCGTAAGGGCATAGGCTTTTTTGAGAACAGCAATTTCTACCCCGACTTTATCCTGTGGCTGAAAAATGGTGAGCATCAACATGTGGTGTTCATCGACCCCAAGGGAATCCGCAATCTGAAGAACCGACTGGAAAACGAAAAGATAAACCTCTTTAAGGAACTGAAAGCAGAGATTGAACCATCGCTAAGGGATGTGGATATCAAACTGAACAGTTTTATCATATCCAACACCAAATACCGGGAAGTGAATGACTGGGGCTCTCAGAAGGATTTTGCAGACCATCATGTGCTTTTCCAGAAAGATGATGACAGAGATTATATAGAACAAATGCTGTCAATGATAGTATTATTGGATAGCAAATCACAAGATTAATGACTTGGAAAGGAGTTTGGGTCTTTTTTGGCTAACTGCCCAACACGCTTTTCCTTGTTTTCGCTTTCAAAATGTAGTACCTTTGCACTGCAATCAGGGAGGTTGCCGGTGGTGCACCGCCGTATGTTTAACCACCCCCGGGTACGTCAGTGAAAGGAGGGACGACCCCAGGGGTACAAAGAAAGGAGGACTATATGTCAGTATTTTACCGATTATCACAGGTGAAGGGCGAGAACGCGAGGAACCGCGGCAAATGGTATGCCAAGGCTGTGATCACCGAGACGGTGGACATCAACAAGCTTGCCACCATCATGCAGCGCAACTGTACGCTGAAGAAGTCGGACATCGTGGCTGTCATTGCCGAACTGATCGAGACCATGGCCGATGTGCTTCAGGACTCAAAGCGCGTTCACCTGAACGGCTTCGGAGCCTTCAAGCTCGGAATCAGTTCCAAAGGCATTGACGAGGCAGATGACTACGACGTGCGCAAGCATGTGAAGAACGTTCACGTGGTGTTCCAGCCGGAGACGAAGATCGCTGCTAACGGAAACCGTTCGAAGACGTTCATCAACGGCTGTACCGTGGTGCCTGTGCCTCAGGTGAATGAGGAGAAGCCGGAAGAGAACGGTGGGGATTAAACCCCACCCTCTCCCAACTTTATCACTACTCCACTGTGAGATACCGACGGCTCGCCTAATGAGTCTAATCCGTTAAGGAGAAAAGGGAACCACAGCAGTAATCATAAAGTTCCAAGTTCCAAGTTATGTCACTTCGTTCCATGACTTTTGTCACGACTCGGCCAAACGTGTAAGCACAATGGCCCTCGCTGCTCCAAAAGTTCAATGTTCAAAGCTTAAAGTTCAACGTTCAAAGATGAGAAAGGAGGAAAAATGAAGAAGCGAATGCTCAAGGCCTTCCTGGAGATGGTCGTTGCTGCCCTTACCGCGCTGATCACGTCAATGGGTGTTACGAGCTGTATGTAAGCAAAGGGGTGGGAGCAAATCCGAGGGCACTGAAAAACCCTTCAAG
>DETG01000006.1 GCA_002361535.1 Prevotella sp. UBA3294 | reverse complement strand
ACCGCAAGATGAAGGAGCTGACCGGACAGACTCCCCACGACTTCATACGCAACATCCGACTGAAGAAGGCTGCCCAGCTCTTAACGAACCAGAGCATGAACATTACCGAGGTGATGTACGCCTGCGGCTTCAGCAACTCCGCCTCCTTCTCTACTACTTTCAAACGCTTCTACGGCCTCTCCCCGAGGGACTATATGAAGGAACACCTGAAGGAGAATTATTAAAGGGAGCCCACCCCAACCCTCCCAAAAAGGAAGCCCACCCCAACCCTCCCAAAGGGAGGGAGAAGGAAGAATGAAAACTGGACAGTGAATAAGATACTGCCATACAGGAGTAAGCATAAAGTTCAAAGATCAATGTTCAGAGATTAAAGAACAGTGCGCCAGCCGACAAAAAAGACAAGCCGCCCCTTTGATGGGGCGTGCTTACCTTTGTTTATAGTTCATAGTTCATAATTCATAGTTCATAATTCAATGATCAGCGTTCATTGCGTAAGCCGACAAAAAAAAACAAGCCGCCCCTTTGATGGGGCGAGCTTACCTTAGTGTAAGAGCGACGAGTAGGAGCGGTTGAGCCTTCCCATATAGGGGAAGGACGGGTTGGGGTGGATGTTTCTTTTGCCTCTTTTCTTTGCGCCAAAGAAAAGAGTGAATAAAGACAGTTGAAAACTGCCAATTGATAATTGACAATTGATAATTGATAATTGGAAGAATATGAATTGTAAGAAGGTTCTTTTATCAGCCATAGGCTTCCTGATGATATCAGGAACCGTCAACGCCTCCACCACCCTACCGCTGAAAGGAAGCATAGTGAAAGCCTCTGACCCCCGAATCGTCTATACGGGCAGGATCAGCTTCGCATCACCCGATGCACCCACGTTCTCCTATCCCGGAACGCAGATCATCGCACGTTTTGAGGGAACCTCACTGAAGATGATCGCTAAACCGATGAGCGGCTATTTCATGGCACAGATAGACCAGGCTGAGCCGTTCAAGGTGAGTTTCAACGCACCGAAAGACTCTGTGGTGACACTCGCCACGGCACTCGCCGACGGTACACATACTGTCAGACTGATGTATGCCGTGGAAGGTCTCGACTACAAACCAGTGTTTAAGGGATTCGTACTCGATACGGGACGGCAACTTGCCGAGCCACCTATCCTACCCCAGCGGAAGATTGAGTTCATCGGAAACTCCATCACCTGCGGCTATGGTAATGAGAGCATAGAAAAGAGTGATCCTTTTGAATATGAAACGGAGAACCATTACTACACCTATGCTGCCGAGACAGCAAGGAACCTGAACGCACAGCACTGGGTGGTGGCACGCAGCGGCATCGGTGTGTATCGTAACTATGACGGTCCGAAAACGGGTAATGCCGATTGCATGCCGGCACAATATGAATACACCTTATTTAATAATAAGTGTGAGAAATGGGACTTCAGCCGTTTCACTCCCGATGTGGTATGTATCAATCTCGGGACAAACGACCTGTCAACGAACAATTACGACGTGAAACGACTGCGACAAGCATATATTGACTTTATTCAAACAGTACGCCGGCATTATCCACAGGCAAAGATTGTGATGCTGGTGGGTAGTATGCTCAACGGAAAAGAGCTTGATATCGCCAAGAAGATGCTGAACGAGGTGGTGGCCGACTACAACAAACAGGGAGACAAGGAAATATACCGCTTTGACTTCACCCCGCAGAACGGCGACCTATTCTACGGTGCCAGTTGGCATCCCAGCATTTGGCAGCACCAGAAAATGGCGGGTGAGCTCACTGCATTCCTCCGCACACTGATGCAGTGGTTTTAAATATTAGAGGTTAGAGACAAGAAACAAGAAGAGGGCAGTTCATTTTTGAGCTGCCCTCTTCTATCAGATTACTACGAATTCTTCCAAAGCTTGGTCATATCCTCCAAAGTCTTGCCCTTGGTCTCGGGCACCAACTTCCACACGAAGACAGCTGCGATGATGCAGATCAGACCATAAAGACCATAAGTGAACCAATGGCCGAAGTCATCACCCTCGGTGAGGTGCATGTTGAACATCGGAACGAAGGTGGAGCTAACGATAAAGTTGAAGATCCATTGGAAAGCTACGGCAATAGCCACGGCGGCACCACGGATGGTATTGGGGAAAATCTCCGCAATGAGCACCCAGGTGATCGGTCCCCAGGAGAACATGAACGATGCAGCATACACCATGATACTGGCAGCCGTCACCATCTCCATACCGGCATGTCCGAAGGTGAGAGCGACTCCAAAAGCACCTAAGGCCATGCCCAAGGAGCCCCAGATGAGCAGGGGTTTACGCCCTAACTTCTCTACAGTGAAGATGGCCACAAGGGTGAACAGGATATTGATGACTCCCATAAACACCGTCACTACCATCGGGTTCTCCATGCCCATATCACCAAAGATTCGCGGAGCATAATAGAGTACGGCATTGATGCCGACAGCCTGCTGGAATACACTGAGCATAATACCAATGAAGATACACATGAAGCCATAGGTCATCAACTTCTCGGTCTTCACCGTCATCGTATCCTTGATGTCCTGAAGGATCTGTGAAGCCTTAGACGACCCGTTGATCTTCGACAGAATGCCCAAAGCCTTCTGATCCTGGCCAACACTCACCAGATAGCGGGGAGTCTCGGGAACGAAGCAGATCAGCAGAGCAAAGAGACCTGCGGGGATGGCCTCGGAGCCGAACATATAACGCCAGCCTGTGGTAACAGTCCATTGGGCGGCGGGGTTGATGGCTGCAAGACCCTTACCCATCTCCTCAACGAGCGGCTGGATATGATCGCCCAAGATGAAGAAATTGACGAAATAAACCACCAACTGACCGAAGATGATGGCAAACTGGTTCCAAGATACTAACATACCACGGATGTTCGAAGGTGCCACCTCACCGATATACATCGGACAGATAGCAGATGCCAATCCCACTCCAACACCACCGATGACACGATAGATGTTGAACATGATAAGCAATGAGAAAGTGGGAGTGCCATGCTCGAAGAACAGGAACTCTGGTTCCATACTGCCAAGGGCAGAGATAAAGAAGAGTAAGCCGGCAATGATCAACGACTTCTTACGGCCTAAACGTGTAGCTAACAGACCTGAGATAGCAGAACCGATGATACAGCCAATGAGGGCAGAGGAAGAGGTGAAGCCATGCCATACATTATTATAGGTGAAATCACCTGCCTCCATGAAAAACGCTTGCAGACCTTTCTCTGCACCAGAGATTACGGCTGTGTCGTAGCCGAAGAGCAGACCGCCCAAGACGGCCACCATGACGATAGAAATAAGGTAGGCTTTGCTACCTGACTGATTTTGTTGCATATTCGATTAATTTAGGTTCTCTTTCCTACATTAAATTACGTTTATTAAACCCTTTTCCCCGAAAATTATTGTGAAAGGCTTAATGAAACAAATATTTTTTCGTAACTTTGAATAAGTTA
>DETG01000050.1:12911-20007 GCA_002361535.1 Prevotella sp. UBA3294 | reverse complement strand
GGGACTGCCCCAGATGGTGGGTAAGTTCTATTCTATCACCGATGAGAATGCCATCAAACGCGGTACCATTATCTCCACCATCTTCGCACTGATCGTGGCAGGCGGCTGTTACTTCTTAGGAGGATTCGGACGACTGTTCGATACACCGCCAACACTTCCCAACGGGAAACTGGCTTTCGACAGTATTGTACCTTCTATGCTTGTCACCCTGCCCGACATCCTCATCGCCCTCGTTGTGCTGTTGGTGCTCTCTGCCTCGATGTCAACACTGGCATCCCTGGTGCTCACCTCATCCAGTACGATGACGCTCGACCTGATCTATCGCGACAAAAAATCATTACCCGGTGAGGTAGAAGAAGGAACCATCGATGACATTGTGGCCGAGAAGATCGAACGGCGTAAGGTGGTGGTGATGCGCGTACTGATTATGTTCTTCATCGCCATCTCTCTGCTCATCGCCCTCAATCCTCCCACGTTTATTGCCCAGCTGATGGGTATCTCATGGGGTGCTTTGGCCGGTGCCTTCCTCGCACCGTTCATGCTCGGCCTCTATTGGCGTGGCGTAACGGTTGCGAGTGTGTGGGCTTGTTTCACCTGGGGTGTTGGCCTCACGGTGGTGAATATGCTCATCGGTAACCCCATCAACCCCATCAATTGCGGTGCCATCGCCATGGTGGGCGGCTTTGTGGTGGTATGGGTAGTCAGTCTGATCACCCCGAAGATGCCGAAAAAGACTGTTGACAGCATCTTTGAGTGCTATGAATAAGTGAGGAGTGAGGAGTGAGGAGTGTGGAGTGTGGAGTGTGGAGTGTGGAGTGTGGAGTGAGATATGCTTCTATAACAAGTGATTGTATTTATGAATACTATGATTATAGTACTAATCTCACTCCACACTCCACACTCCTCACTCCTCACTCCTCACTCCTCACTCCTCACTCCTCACTCCTCACTCCCCGATAACTATCTGCTTCCGATATACAGGAATAGCATACCAAGCAATACGAGAGCAAGGTCAACAGCCTTGCTCTTTAAATTTTTCTCATGGAAGATGAGCGCGCCAAAGAGGAACGAGACGACCACACTGCCACGGCGGATCATCGACACGATGCTGATCATCGCCCCGGGAATGCTCAACGAATAGAAATAGACGAAGTCGGCCGTACTCAGGAAGATACTGATCAGCGGGATACTCCAATGCCAATGGAAAGGTGTCTGCTTACGTCTGGGCCACCATAAAAGCATCAGCATGCAGAACATCATGAAACACTGGTAGATATTATACCAGCTCTGGACGATCATACGGTCTAATCCTACCCCACCCTCGCTCGCCGGAGCCATCAAGTATTTGTCATATAGACCGCTGACGGCTCCTAACAGGGCTGCCAACACAATGAAATAGATCCAATGGTTGTGCTTGAAATCTATCCCTTCCTTCTTCCCACTTCTGCTCAGCATGAAGAATGAAGCGACGGCAAGTAAGACACCAATCCACTGATAGACATTCAGACGCTCACCGAAGAACAGAAAAGCACCCACCAACACCATCACGGGACGTGTCGCGTTGATCGGTCCGACAATCGTCAGCGGCAGATACTTCATTCCAAAATAGCCGAACACCCAACTTGACAGGACGATCAGTGACTTCAGCAGTATATACCGATGCACCTCCCATCCTCCCGACGCCACGTGGAAAATACTACCGTCGAGGCAAGAGGTATGAGCCGACAAAATAATGAACGGCAAGAAAATCAAAGAAGAGAACAAGGTGTTCAGGAACAGTACGGGAACAACCGCATTGCCGCCTAACGCCTCTTTCTTAAAGGAGTCGTAACAGCCCAATAACGCTGCGGAAAGAAATGCTAAAAGGAGCCACATGGGAGATGAGAGATGTGAGATAAAATGTGAGAAGTTAATAGGTAACGTTCTGGAGGAAAAGGGCATGGGCTGGCATACTCTCGCCCGCCTCTGTACGTTTCTTTCCCTCGACGACCTTACAGAAGTCGTCCACGGAAAGTCGACCGCGCCCTACGTCAATCAATGTTCCTACCACCGCACGCACCATGTTACGTAAAAAGCGGTTGGCACTGATCTCGAAATACCAGCTTGATGGTGACAGCTGCACCCACCGTGCCTGAGTCACCTTACAAAGAGTAGTCTTCGTATCGGTATGACTCTTGCAGAAAGCACCGAAATCGTCATAATGCAGCAAACGGGCGGCCGCCTCGTTCATCTTCGGGAAGTCTAAGGGGTAATGCAACTCACATGAGTAGGCACGAAGAAACGGATCCTTCTGGGTATGTATATAATAATAATAGGTACGCGAGACAGCACTGAAACGGGCATGCATCTCGTTGTCCACTTCCCATACTTTCTGCACGGAAATGTCGCGGGGCAGAATCCTGTTCAGCTTGTAGGTAAGCTGAGCCTCGTCGATCGGTCCTTCGATGTCGAAATGAGCGACCATACAACGGGCGTGTACCCCCGCATCCGTTCGTCCTGCCCCTGTCACCGAAATGTCATCACGCAGCAAAGTGCTCAGGCAACGCTGCAACTCTGCCTGCACAGAATGACCGTTGGGCTGCACCTGCCATCCATGGTAGGCCGTGCCATCATAACTGATGGAAACAAAATATCTTTTCACGGTGCAAAGGTAATCATTTTCCTGTGTTTATACAAGTCTAATCGACAAATCATTGCATAAGCACTCAGGATGATGACATAAATCAGAACGACCTGTACCGGGTGCAGGTGTATATGACTGATCACAGAACCCGGACATGTTGATACCCATTGCACAACCGTGTTCTGCGTATGTGCCGCTATGGAAAGTACCGAGGCAAGTAGCGATGCCACCGGGGCAAACCACAAAAAGACGTAGAATACCAACGTGAGATAAATAATCAAAGTGGTGAGCACTACGATAATGATATTCGTGAACAGGAAATAACAGGATACCTGACCGAAATAATAGGCAGTGAGAGGCGCCACTCCTATCTGGGCAGCCACACTCACCGACAGCAGTCCCCACAGCCATCGAAGCATACGGTGACGGACCGTGGGAAGACAGTCAAAGATCCTACGGGAAAACAAAAGGATGGATGCGACGGCGATGAACGACATCTGAAAACCCACATCAAAAAGATTCAACGGATTCACCAACAGCATCACCACTGCCGTAAAACCCAGCACGTTCAGAGACATCTTGCCACGATGCAACAGCGACATCAGGGAGAATACCGTGATCATCACAGCGGAACGGACAACCGATGGTGACATGCCGACAAGGAACACATACGTCCAGATGGCCAATAAGATGATACCCTCGGAAACAGGACGGAGCCAACCACGATGCCTCCGCCACCGTGCTGCCGTCATGGACAATACCCAATAGATTATACCCAGATGCATACCACTCAAGGCTAACACATGCGACACACCAGACATCGAATAAGATTCCCTTATCTCTTTGTTAATCATCGATTTATCACCTAAGCTCATAGCTGTCACTACAGCCAGATCCTGCTGGAAAAGGCCATGCTCTCTGAGTAGTCCGATCAGCGATTCACGCCATTGTCCCACCACCAAACGGGCTCGGGTAAGCCACGACAAGGAGTGAAGGCTCACCTCCTTCCCTCGCCATTCCTTAATCAAAGTCTGCGCTCGGTAGCCGTGACTCTTCATGTATAAGGCATAGTCAAACGACGAAGAGGGATTCTCTTTCCATGATTTCCACGATGAACAGGCTTCAAGACCGTCACCCATTCGCAGATGCTCACTTCTTGCATCACGGACAAACGATGACTTGACCAGAACAGGTTCCTCTTGCAAGAGGATGAGTAAATCGCAAGTCACCACCCTCTCCCTGACAACAGGTGATGAAAACACCACCGCCTCATAAAGGACAGGAGAATGAGAGGTAATCGTTTTCATGGCATGCCAAGCATGCAACATTGCAGCACCTCCTATGAAAAAGACGACAGCAAAGACAAAAAAAGACTGGACGTAAACTTTTCTTATGACAGCCGTTAGGATCATGACGAGAGCCGCTGCCGACAGCCAGTGTACCGACAACAGATATGAGCGGGTCATATAGCCGACCGTCATCCCGGCCACCAGGATCACGGCCACACGCACCAACGGGTAAAGTTGGATCATTCCATTTGTTTTCATAGTATGTGTAAGGGTTGTGCTGTGGTTATAATCCGCGTGACTTGTATATCAGGTCTTTCGCGGCATTGATCTCCTGGAATTTCTTTTCCGCCGCCTTTCTCACATCCTCACCCAACGTAGCCACTTTGTCAGGATGGTGCTTCAAGGCTAATCTCCGATAAGCTTTCCTCACCTCATCATCTGTTGCATCAGGAGAGATTTCCAATACCTTATAAGCCGCTTCGAGATTCGTACTGCCATCTGAGAGGTTGAGCATCGAATCAACTTCCTTATCGCTCAGTCCCAAGGCACGTGCCACTTCCCGCAAGGCATTCACCTCACGGGGGTCAACAATCCCGTCGGCACGGGCAACCTGCGCTAAGAACGACAACATCTGGAGACGCTGTTCGTATGGCAGGTGGGAAGCTATCTGCTGACAACTTTGGATCACGATATTCCGATAGGAGGCATCCCCCATCTGCTTCTGCTGATCAAACAGTTTCTTCAGGATCTGCTCTCCCTGCTGAACAGCTCCAGCTCCGAAATTGACGCGCAGGAACTGACGGATCATCTCCATCTCACTATGCATCACCTTTCCATCAGCACGGACGATATAGGAAGTCAGGACAAGGATACTGAACAGGAAACTGTTCCGATCACCCATGTTCACCTGCTGCCTGTTACCATACGTCCGACGGTAAGAACTGTCGTAGCGGCTACTCCCCTCACGATCTTGTCCGATATATTCGCCTCCCTCATTAAATGAGTTCAACATACCATCAAACAACGATCCTAAAGCATAACCTGCCAGGGCACCTAAAGGGCCGGCAGTCATAAAGCCTAAGAAGCCACCAATCCATTTTCCTATTGCCATAACTGTTGATTATTAAGAGATGAGAGATGAGAGATGAAAGATGAAAGATGAGAGATGAGAGATGAGAGATGAGAGATGAAAGATGAGAGATAAGAGAGGATAAATAAAAAAAGTGAGAAGCATAGAGTAAGATACCTCCATTCTTCTCACCTCCGTTAGGAAGAGGTCGGGGTGACAGGATTCGAACCTGCGACACCCTGGTCCCAAACCAGGTGCGCTACCGGACTGCGCTACACCCCGCTGCATTTCTCGAATGCGGCTGCAAAGGTACTTACTTTTTTCGAGTCGTGCAAATTTTTCCTGTATTATTTTATGATACCCTGCTCCTTGAAAATCTTCTTCAAGGCCTGTACACCGCGCTCCACTTGCTCCTCAGTATGAGTAGCCATCAAGGCAAAGCGCACCAGTGTGTCTTGCGGACCACAGGCAGGAGGAATCACCGGATTGATGAACACGCCGGCATTGAAAGCCAAGGCCGTCACCAAGAATGTTTTCTCCACATCACGTACATACAAGGGGATGATCGGACTCTCGGTCTCGCCAATCTCGAAGCCTTCCTCGCGGAAACGACGCAGTGCATAGCGGGTTACCCTCCACAATGACTCTATACGTTCCGGTTCCTGCTGGATGATATGCAAGGCCTCCATGGCAGCAGCTGTAGCCGCAGGAGTGTTGGAGGCAGAGAAGATATACGTACGGCAAGTGTGACGTAGGAAATTAATCGTATCGGCATCAGAGGCAATAAAGCCACCGATGCTGGCCAACGACTTCGAGAATGTTCCCATGATCAGATCGACTTCGTCTGTCAGACCAAAATGATCGCATACGCCGCGGCCTTGTTTACCGAAGACACCGATACCGTGTGCTTCATCCACCATGATAGCCACGTTGGGGTATTTCTTCTTCATGGCAACGATCTCCGGCAGTTTAGCCAGGTCACCCTCCATCGAGAACACACCATCCACAACAATCAGTTTGATTCCTTCCTCGGGAAGTGACTGCAGAACACGCTCCAAGTCTGCCATGTCGTTATGCTTATAATGCAACTGACGTGCAAAAGAGAGGCGACGCCCATCCACAATACTCGCATGATCGCGATCATCGCAGATGATATAATCACCTTTGCCCACTACCATGGCAATCACACCCTGATTCACGGAGAATCCAGTGGAGAAGCAAAGACAATCGTCTTTATGAATAAACTCGGAGATTTCTTTTTCCAATTGAACGTGCAAGTCGAGCGTACCATTCAGGAAACGACTGCCTGCACAACCTGAACCATACTTGTCGAGAGCCGCTTTGGCCTTGTCAATGATTCGTTGGTCTCCCGTAAGACCCGTATAAGCATTGGAACCAAACATCAGAACCCGATGACCTCCCATTTCCACTTCTGTTCCCTGCTTACCGGTAATTGCGCGGAAATAAGGGTACACGCCAAGCTCCATGAACTTCTGCGGCTCGCGATATTTCTTATATCTTTCTTGTAAAATGCCCATATTTAATAGGTGTAATTTTACTGTTTTTATTATTACAGGCTGCAAAGTTACAAAAAATTTACTCAACACATCACTTTTTTTAAAGAAAAATGCAATTTATCGTCATTCTTCATGCAAAATTTCGTTTTCTCAAGAATTATTCATACCTTTGCAGCGATGACAGAGAAGAAGACTATTACTTTTATAATCAATCCTATTTCAGGTACCGTGAAAAAGAGCGGCATACCAGCATTGATTGAGGATACGCTCGACAAGAACCTCTTTGATTACACCGTGGTGGAAACCCAGTATGCCGGTCATGCCGAGATACTTGCCAAACAGGAAAAGGAAAAGGGCACCGACATCGTCGTAGCGGTGGGAGGTGACGGCACCGTAAACGAAGTAGCCCGAGCCATCGTCCATTCCCAGACGGCCTTAGGTATCATTCCCTGCGGTTCAGGCAATGGTCTTGCCCGTCATCTGATGCTACCCATGGATTTAAGGAAAAGTATCGAGGTGCTGAACCGCTGTGTCGTCCACGACCTTGACTATGGTATCATCAACAACAAGCCTTTCTTCTGTACCTGCGGCATGGGCT
>DETG01000050.1:8256-12883 GCA_002361535.1 Prevotella sp. UBA3294 | reverse complement strand
GGCATGGGCTTCGATGCCTTTATCAGCATGAAATTTGCCGAGGCCGGCAAACGGGGACCCGTCACCTATATAGAAAATGTACTCAAGGAAGGTCTTACCTACCAACCCGAGACCTATAAGATTGAAGACGAGAACGGAACCATCATCCAGAAAGCCTTTCTCATCTCCTGCGCCAACGCTTCCCAATATGGTAATAATGCCTACATCGCCCCGCAAGCCTCTATGAGTGATGGCTTGCTTGACGTGATCATCATGGAGCCCTTCGATGTGTTGGAAGCCCCGCAGGTGGCCATTGAGATGATGAACAAGACACTCGACAAGAATCAAAAAATCAAGACGTTCCGCACCAAGCATATCCAGATCCATCGTGAGAAAGAAGGATACATCCACTTCGACGGAGATCCCGTGATGACACAAGCCGACGTGGATATCCAGTTGGTTGACAAAGGTATCAAGGTGGTGGTGAACCCCGAAGCCGACAAGAGCAAACGACAGCCGAACATGGTGCAAACAGCCTTCAGTGAGTTCTTCAATGACCTGAATATTGTAAGGGAAGACCTTACAAAACTCAGTCGCAATACCCAGGCACTGAACAAGAAAATCCGCAGGAAGCTTAATAATCTTTAGTCTGTCTTCCCGTTTCTCTGTATCCACCTCCAAAAGTTGTATTGACCTATCGTATATAGAAATCCTTCACCAATTCCCGATAGGTCTCCGAACCCATCACAAGGGTAGTCCGTTCATATACCCCGACAGGATGCTTACGGTAAGACAAGAGGTATCGGCGGGGTGCTTTCCGTTCTGTGGTTTTCACTGCACATTCCCTCATGGGGAAGAAACCGGAAAAGACGGCCTCAGAATCAAAACTATCCTTACACTCTATGGGTACCACCACCGAAAACTCCCCATCCTCAGACAACAATCTTGACACGTGTGCGAACAGGTCGTGATAAGATAAGGTGTCAGCATGGCGGGCCATTGTCCGCCGTTCATCAGGACTTTTCAAGGAATGGGAGAAAAAAGGAGGATTCGACACTACTGTATCAAAGCACTCCCCGTCCATCTCTTGTAAGAAGACCTGACGGATATCGATTCGGTCGGCGAAAGGCGACTCCCTGACATTATCCACCGCTTGTCGGCAGGCAGCCTCATCAATGTCTATCCCCAGAACCTGTGCCTCTGGAAAACGCTGCGCCATCATCAAAGCGATCAGTCCTGTTCCCGTGCCCACATCCAAAATACGCTGTCCTCCCCTCGCCCATGCGCCGAGCAAAGTTCCATCGGTTCCAACTTTCATCGCACAGTGCTCCTGATGAACAGTAAACCGTTTAAAGGCAAAATAGGTATTCGACATCTTAATTTGATCGCAAAGGTACACAATATATATATGATTACAAAACTTTCGGATGTTTTTCCCCTCTTTCTTTTAGGCATTACATAAATAATCCTAAAAGATGAGCCTCAGGAGCCACAAGCATTTCGGTATATTTGCAAAAACCACTACATTTGCAGACGATAGATATAAATAGGTACGCAAGAATGCTATCGCATACAGAACCGATATATGGCAAAGGAATACCGTCATCCTCACAGCATCATCCCATGAGAAGATATGTCCTATTGACCCTCCTGTTATCCGTCATGATTCCATTGGCGGCACAGCAAGTGACACTGAACAAACAACGTCACTTCAAGAAGTATGTGCCGGCAGGTAATTACAGTGGTATCACCTGGTTGGGAGACCACCGTTATGCAGTGGCCAACGACAAGTCGCCAACAGCAGGATTCCACTTGATGACCATCCGCCTGAATCCCGCCACAGGAGCCATCCAGGAAGTGCGGGCCGACTCCTTCATGACCCATCACCTACCCAACCGGGATGAAGAAGACATCTGTTTTGTTCCGCATACCCACACCGTCTTCGTCTGCGGAGAGCAAGACCAGCAGATCGTGGAATACGACATGAGCGGAAAGCCGACAGGACGCAAGCTATCTGTCCCCGAGGTGTTTATGTCCTCTCACAGCAACGGGGGACTGGAATCGCTCACCTATAATGCCATTACCCATCTGTTTTGGACGACCACAGAGAATACGCTGAAGACCGACGGAGCGCTACCTACAATCCAGAGGAAGACATCCAATCGTCTGCGACTGCAGAGTTTTGGGGATGACCTGATGCCCCGACATCAATACTGGTATCAAACCGACTCATCGGTCGTGAAGGGGACAAAGGGAGTAAGTACGTTGGGCGTCAGCGGATTGGCAGCCTTGGACGATGGGCGTATCATCGTTCTGGAGCGCGAGATCTGGAGGTCACCCCGAAAGATCGGTTCGTTTGTCAACGTCAAGCTCTACATCGTCGATCCCTCATCGCAACAGCCTGGCGACATCCTTCACAAACAACTGCTGACGGAGTTCCGTACCAAGATCAACTTAACCAAACGCAGCTTTGCCAACTACGAAGGGATCTGTGTTGGTCCCAAACTGAACGACGGACGTCAAACCATCCTGCTGGTGGCCGACTCGCAGAACCGCTACAAAGGAATACTCAAAGACTGGTTCAAGACCCTTGTCATTCCTTGATCTTGTTTGTTTTTAAAGGAAAAGTATGGCATTCCGCACAAAAAGTTGTATCTTTGCACTCGGAATCAAATCTATATCATAATGAAAACAACAATCATACACATTGAAAGACAAGAAAACCCCTACAGTCAAAAGGTACGCCACACCACCATGGAGCAGTTGAAAAACAGCACCGAATCGTGGGAAGAAGTCAGAAAACACTGTTTTGACATGGCAATTATTCGGTGTTTGGAATCAAAGAGAAATGGTTACCGGGAACAAAACAAATTGTTTTGTTGTGCAAGAACGCATTTCTTACATCCTAAAAAACGTCATTTTCAAGAACAAAACAATTTGTTTTGTTCTGGGCATCATTTGCTTTAACGAACAAAGGCCACATACATAGCCGATAAAAACGGCATTGAAAAAGATACAGCACACCGTGAAATAAAATAAACCAAAACAACAATAAGAATTATGGCAATACATATCAAGCTTATCAAACATCAAGTACAACGCAATCAGGCCTACGGGAAATATTTCGCCAAGACCGTCAGCCAGGGTGAAGTAACCATCAACGAACTGGCGAAGGAGGCCGCCCGCAACAGCGGTATCAGTCATGGGGCATTTATCGGGGGCATCACCGAACTGCAGGACATCATGAAAGAGCGTCTTGGCAACGGTCAGACGGTCGTACTTCCCGGCATCGGGCGTTTCAGTCTGCGAGTGGAGAGTGAAGGGGTAGATGACCCGAAACAGTTCAACATCGCTCGCCACATCAAACGCATCGTCTGCGGTTTTCTCCCGGCCAGTCACCGTTTCAGTACCGGAGGCAGTGCGAAGAACGGTCAGATTGTCTATGACTTCTGTGAGGGTGTCAAAGCCGTCTGGCAACATGGTTGCAAGCCGAAATGATTTCAGCAGAATGCGTTAATCTTCCCAAAACGTGCTGATAATTCAGCTTTTCTTTGTACCTTTGCGGCTTGAATTGGAAAATAGTTATGAGAAAGAATCAGAATAACAACGCATTCTCGATGATTGCCGACTACGAAGGAGACATCACACGGTTGATCTGTGGCGGTGCCGATGGTGATGTGCCCATTCTGGCCACCCGCAACTTGATCCTGTTTCCGGGAGTGGTATCACCTATATTGATTGGCAGGTCGGTCAGTCTGAATTTGATTGATTATCTTAAGAACAAGGAAGATGCGATCTTCGCCGTATTCTCGCAGAAGAACGCAGATGTGGAGTATCCTACAAAAGATGACTTATATGAATATGGCGTCTTTGCCAAACTGATCCGCGTGCTGGAAATGCCCAACACGGGCAATAACGTGACCGTGATCGTCCAGGGCTTGGGGCGCTGCCAGCTGATGGAGATGAGACGTGTCCGTCCTTATCTGAGAGGTGAGGTGCACCTGGCTCCCGAAATCATTCCTAACGACAACGACAAAGAGTTCGTCACGGCCATCGATGACCTTCGCAAGGCTGGCATCGACTATATCAAGCAGAACGAGGACATTCCCGATGAGGCACAGTTTGCGATTCAGAACATCAACAACCATGTGGTGATGCTGAACTTCATCTGTTCGAGCATGCCCTTCGAGATTGAAGAGAAGATCAAACTGTTGGAGGAGCCGAACCTGAAAGAGCGCGTGATCAAGGCATTGCGCATCATGCACCGCGAGCTGCAGTTAGAGGAGCTGAAGCAGGACATCCGCAGTCGTACCCGAGAGGATCTTGACGAGCAGCAACGAGAATATTTCCTGCAACAGCAGATCAGGAATATCAAAGAGGAACTGGGCAACGGCGAAGGATCGCCCGAACGCAAGGAACTGGTAGAGAAGGCAGCGAAGAAGAAATGGAGCGAGGAGATTAACGCCACCTTCTTCAAGGAGATTGAGAAACTGGACCTGCTGAACCCGCAAGGTCCGGAATATAGCGTTCAGCTGAACTACCTGCAGACTATGGTAAACCTACCGTGGGGCGAATATACCAGTGACGACCTGAACCTGAAACGTGCACAGAAGATCCTCGACAAAGACCACTACGGCATGGAGAAGGT
>DETG01000050.1:0-8212 GCA_002361535.1 Prevotella sp. UBA3294 | reverse complement strand
CATGGAGAAGGTGAAGGAGCGCATCTTGGAATATATGGCTGTGCTGAGTCTGCGCGGCGACCTGAAATCGCCCATCATCTGCCTGTACGGTCCTCCGGGAGTGGGCAAGACATCATTAGGCAAGAGCATCGCCGAGGCCATGAAGCGCAAATATGTGCGTATCTCCTTAGGCGGCATGCACGATGAATCGGAGATCCGCGGTCATCGCCGCACCTATGTGGGTGCCATGCCCGGACGAATCATCAAAGCCATCCAGAAGGCTGGTTCTTCGAATCCCGTCTTCATCCTCGATGAGATAGACAAGGTGACACAGAACACCATCAACGGCGACCCGTCGTCGGCACTGCTTGAGGTACTCGACCCCGAACAGAACTCGGCCTTCCACGACAACTACCTCGATGTGGATTACGACTTGAGTAAGGTGCTCTTCATTGCCACAGCAAACGACCTGAACACCATTCCCCGTCCCCTACTCGACCGCATGGAGATTATTGAGGTGAGTGGATACATCACCGAGGAGAAAATCGAAATTGCAAAGCGCCATCTCATCCCGAAGGAAAAGGAGAACACTGGATTGCTGAAAGAGAAACGACTGGCTTTCAACAAGAGTGCCATCGAAAAGATCATCGAACAATATACTCGTGAGAGTGGTGTGCGACAGTTGGAGAAACAGATCAACAAAGCGCTGCGCAAGCTGGCTTTCGCTAAGGCGAAGGACTTGGTTCTGCCTTATGAGAAGATCACACCGAACGAGATCGAAGGACTGTTAGGAAAGCCGCCCTTCTATCGTGACATCTACCAAGGCAACGACTATGCCGGTGTGGTGACAGGACTGGCTTGGACGAGTGTGGGTGGAGAGATCCTTTTCATCGAGACCAGTCTGAGCAAAGGGAAAGGCTCGAAACTGACACTGACAGGTAATCTCGGCGACGTGATGAAGGAGTCGGCAGTGCTGGCCCTCGAATATATCAAGGCGCATGCCAACACCCTGTCCATCGACTACCGTATCTTCGACAACTGGAATATCCATATCCATGTGCCCGAAGGTGCCACACCCAAAGACGGTCCGTCGGCAGGTATCACCATCGCCACCTCCATCGCCTCTGCACTCACCCAACGGAAAGTTCGTAAGAACACCGCCATGACCGGTGAGATCACGTTACGAGGCAAGGTGCTGCCCGTGGGGGGCATCAAGGAAAAGATCCTTGCCGCCAAACGCGCAGGCATTACCGATATCATCATGTGCCGCGACAACAAAAAGGATATTGACGAGATTCCCGAGGTCTATCTCCAGGGAGTGAACTTCCACTATGTGGAGAATGTGCAAGACGTGTGGGACTTCGCCCTCACCCAAGAGAAAGTGAAGAACCCCGTGACCTTTGACATTGAAGAGGAGAAGAAAAAGGGATGACATTCGAAGTTCAACATACCGACCAAGCCAGTGAAGCACGCAGCGGACTGATCACCACGGCTCACGGACAGATCAAGACACCTATCTTCATGCCCGTGGGAACAGCCGGAACAGTGAAAGGTGTGCACTTCCAAGAGTTACGCGAACAGGTGAAGGCACAGATCATCCTGGGAAACACCTATCACTTGTACCTGCGACCGGGACTTGACGTGCTGCGGACTGCCGGCGGACTGCATCAGTTCAACACATGGGATCGTCCGATCCTTACCGACAGCGGCGGCTTCCAGGTTTTCTCCCTGACAGGAATCCGCAAGCTGAGCAGGGAGGGGTGCGAGTTCCGCTCCCATATCGACGGCTCAAAGCATTTCTTCACTCCGGAGAATGTCATGGATACGGAAAGGGTGATTGGTGCCGACATCATGATGGCCCTGGACGAATGTCCACCCGGACAAAGCGATTACCAGTATGCGAAGAAGAGTCTGGAACTGACACAGCACTGGCTCGACCGCTGCATGAAACGCTTTCAGGAAACGGAACCGCTCTATGGCTATCCACAGAGTCTGTTCCCCATCGTACAGGGATGCACCTATAAAGACCTGAGACAGGAGGCAGCCAAATATGTGGCCGACAAAGGTGCCGACGGTAATGCCATCGGCGGACTGGCCGTAGGCGAGCCCATCGAGGTGATGTACGAGATGGTCGAGGTGGTGAACGAGATCCTTCCCAAAGACAAACCCCGCTACCTGATGGGTGTGGGAACGCCACAGAATATCCTCGAAGCCATCGAACGAGGCGTTGACATGTTCGACTGTGTGATGCCTACCCGCAACGGACGTAACGCCATGCTCTTCACCTATCAGGGTACGATGAACATGCGAAACAAGAAATGGGAGAAGGACTTCTCGCCCATTGATCCCGACGGTTGTGACATCGACCGCCTCCATTCAAAGGCATATCTGCACCACTTGTTCAAAGCACAGGAACTGCTGGCTATGCAGATTGCCAGTATTCATAACCTCGCGTTCTACCTCAGACTGGTGACGGATGCCCGCCAACATATCGAGCAAGGCGACTTCACGATATGGAAACGAAGTGTCATCGAAGATCTGGGAAGACGTGTCTGACAAGCTGTTGCGAATAGATTAAGGAAGTATGGATTACGCAAAGATAAGAAAACGCCGCAGATGGCTGAAGACCGGCAGGTGGATACAGAAACATCTCGCCTGGCTGGTTACTGCCTGGCATTGGCTGAAACGTGGATGCAGGAAGATTGCCGACAAGATGAGTTGGATGAAGGTACTGAACCCCTTCCGCCATATCAAAATCCTCGACAGGTATATCATCCGAAAGTTCATCGGGACATACTTCTTTGCCATCGCCTTGATTATCAGCATCTCAATTGTCTTTGATATCAACGAGAACCTGGCCAAGTTCACACAGTACCACGCACCGCTGAGAGCAATCGTCTTCGATTACTATGCGAACTTCGTACCGTATTTCGCCAACCTGTTCAGTCCGCTGTTCGTCTTCATCGCCGTGATCTTCTTCACCTCGAAACTGGCGGGTAACTCAGAGATCATCTCGATGCTGGCGGCGGGGGTGAGCTTCAAACGACTGATGCGGCCATATATGATCTCTGCTGCTCTGATCTCTGTCATGACGTTCTATCTGGGATCGTATGTCATCCCCAAAGGAACGGTGGTCAGACAGAACTTCGAGACACTCTACAAGAACAAAAAGAAGAATACGTCGGCAGAGAATGTGCAACTGCAGGTGGGTAAAGGTATCATCGCCTATATCCAACACTATGACAACACTGTGAAAAGGGGATATGGCTTCTGCTTAGATAAGTTCGAGAACAAGAAACTGGTGAGTCACATGACGGCCCAGGAGATTCAGTACGACACCATCAGCGACTCCAAATACCACTGGAAGGCCTCCACATGGCGCATCCGTGAACTGAGAGGACTGAAGGAGAAGATCACCAGTGGGGCACGCCTTGATACGCTGATCATGATGGAGCCTACCGACTTGGTATTCTCCAAAGGACAGCAGGAGACTTTTACCAGTCCGCAGCTGAGGGAATATATCAACAAACAGATCGACCGCGGATCGAGCAACGTGGTACAATACGAGGTGGAATATCACAAACGGATCGCCTCCTCGTTCGCATCGTTTATCCTGACAACCATCGGTGTATCGCTCTCTTCCAGAAAGCGCAAAGGGGGAATGGGACTGTATTTAGGCATCGGCCTGGCTCTTAGCTTTGGATACATCATGCTACAAACAGTGTCGGCCACCTTCGCCATCAATGCGAACACCCCTCCCATGTTGGCTGCATGGATTCCCAACATCATATTCGCCTTCATCGCATATTTCTGCTATCGGAAGGCTCCGAATTAAACAATCTTTGACTGAGAAAAAGAAATGGTTTTTTACGATTTAGATTTAAATGATAACGCACTGGATGCACTGGATGCCATGAACTTCACGACATGCACACCAGTTCAGGAGAAGTGCATACCCGAGATACTGAAGGGAAAAGACTTGTTGGGCGTGGCACAGACAGGAACTGGGAAGACTGCCGCCTACCTGCTGCCCATCCTGAGTATGCTCGACGATGGTAACATCTTGATAAACGGTGAGGAAAAGTGTTTCCCTGAAAATGCGATCAACTGCGTCATCATGAGTCCGACACGAGAGCTGGCGCAACAAATCGATCAAGCCATGCAGGGCTTTTCCTACTATATGCCATCCGTGAGCAGCGTGGCTGTGTATGGAGGTAATGACGGGAACCGCTACGATCAGGAGTTTAAGAGCATGAAAATGGGAGCCGACGTGATCATCGCCACCCCCGGACGACTGCGCAGTCATATCACAATGGGGAACGTGGACCTGAGTCAGGTATCGTTCTTCGTACTCGACGAGGCTGACAGGATGCTTGACATGGGATTCAGCGAAGATATCCTGTCCATTGCGAAGCTGTTGCCGGAGAGTTGTCAGACGATCATGTTCTCTGCTACGATGCCCTCAAAAATAGAACAGCTCGCCAAGACCTTGCTAAAGAATCCAGCCATCGTGAAACTTGCTGTCAGCAAACCGGCAGAGAAAATTCACCAGATGGCGTATGTTTGTCATGAGACACAGAAACTCAAGATCCTCAACCACCTGTTTAAGAATAACGAACTGAAACGAGTGATCATCTTTTCGAGCAGTAAGCTGAAAGTGAAAGACATCAACCGTGCGCTAATCGCCATGCATGTAAGCAGCGGAGAGATGCACTCTGACCTGTCACAGGCAGAGCGTGACGAGGTAATGTATCGTTTCAAAAGCGGACAGATCGATGTGTTGGTGGCTACCGACATCGTGGCTCGTGGTATCGACATCGACGATATTGCCACGGTGATCAATTTCGACGTACCACACGACTGCGAGGACTATGTCCATCGCATCGGACGTACGGCTCGTGCAGAACGCGACGGTAATGCCATCACCCTGGTACGTGGGTGGGAAATCCGCGACTTTATCGAAATTGAGAAATTCCTCGGTAAAACCGTTGAGAAGATTCCTCTGCCCAATGGGATGGAAGGACCCGAATACAAACCGATGCACAAAAAATCACCGCGTGCTGTTTTCCATCGTCATGGAAAAGGAAAAAGCAGCAAAAGGAATGCTGAAAAGAAAGGAAAGGGAGAACGGAAAGGCGGCAACCATAACCGGGACAGAAACAGGAAGAAGAACGGTGAAGAACAAAAAGGAAACTGAACATAAAAAGGAGTTTGTCATCCCGACAAACTCCTTTCGCATACTTACTAAAACTAAATTAACCACTAAAAAAAACTAATCCTTAATTAATTGTCTCTTGTTTGTGATGCAAAGATACAATAAAATTTCAATGTTCCACCACGATTAGCCTTTTTTTTAAGCTTCAAAACCCAAAAAACATTAAATTTTCCGATTTTCTTACTATTTTACACAAATAATCAGCCAAATAAGCACAAAAAAGTAAGTCATTTCGCAAACAACAACCATGGAAACACCATCATGGAGAATCGATGACCATCCTCGAAATTGAGTCCTATCACAGCAAGATAATCACTTATCGCTATCTGAGTGATTGGCGTTATGTTCCCTGACAACCACTTTCACCCGGGAGATACGACGTTCCTCCAATTCAAGGATCTCGAAAAGGTAATTACGGTATTGCAGTTTCTCGTGGATCTCAGGGAAATCACCCTTAATCTCCAACAGCAGACCGGCAAGGGTGTCAGCATCACCTTCTATCTCGGCAAACTCTTCATCATCAACTTCGAGGATCCGGCAAAAATCACTCAATAACGTCTTCCCCTCAAAAACATAGGTGTTCTTGTTCAGCCGAGTGAAAGTTTTCTCTTCTTCGTCATACTCATCGTTAATCTCACCGACTATCTCTTCGAGAATATCCTCCAAAGTCACGATACCACTGGTGCCACCAAACTCATCTACAACAATGGCAATATGCACCTTATTCTCTTGGAACTCCCGGAGAAGATCATCAATCTTCTTCGTCTCAGGAACGAAATACGGCGGACGGATCAAACTCTGCCATCGGAACGTGGCTGGCTTGCCAAGATGGGGAAGCAAATCTTTGATGTACAGCACACCTCGGATATTATCGGAATTATTCTGATAGATGGGAATACGACTGTAGTTGTTCTCCACGATACATTTCAGCACATCACCAAATGAACTCTTGATATCCAGATCTACAACGTCCTGCCTACTGGTCATCACCTCCTTCACCGTTTCATCACCGAAACGGATGATGCCTTGTAACATGCGCTGGTCATCCTTAATCTCTTCCTTATCCGTCAGTTCCAATGCCTGTTCAAGATCATCCACACTCAACACATGATTCTCCCTCTGGATCACTTTCTCTGCCAAAATTCCACTTCTGAGAAGGACACTTTCCAATGGCCAAAACAGTTTTCTTAAAAAGAGAATGCCACCAGAAACACGACGACAGAACTTCAATGGGTTCTGACGAGCAAAGATCTTCGGCATGATCTCCCCGAAAAGCAGGAGAAGGAAAGTAAGCAAGACGGTGATGCACAAGAACTCCATCCACACTTGCTTGAATACCATCAGCTGTGCAAAGACATAATTGCACAACATGATGATAGTGACATTCACAAAGTTATTGGCTATCAGAATCGTTGCCAGCGTCCGCTCAGAATCCTCTCTGAGGACTTGCACGTTCTTGTCGGATACACGCTTATCTGGATCAAGTTCAGCCACATCGGTAGGTGACAAACTGAAGATAGCTATTTCTGAACCGCTGGCAAAACCAGATACTATAAGCAAGAAAGCAGCCAAGATGGCTGCTGTGATAGCACCCGTCGTCAACGGTAAGAATTCGACGGCATCAGAAAGCACTGATATAAATGATAAGTCCATAGCTTAAAAAGGCAAACTGTCATTTTGCTCCTCTGCCTGTACTGGTACATCCGACACCATTTCCGACCGATCGGCATGACTGCTTTGCTTGGGAGTGAGCAACTCTATGTTCTCTGCGATGATTTCAGTCACATACTGTCTGATACCTTTCTGGTCATCATAGCTGCGATACCGTATTCGTCCCTCTACATAAAGTCTATCTCCCTTATGCACATATTTCTCAACGACCTTCGCCAAGCCACGATAGAAAACGATATTATGCCAATCTGTTCTGTCGGGAACCTGAGTACCATTCTGCAAAGTATAACCCTTTTCAGTTGTTGCCAATCGAACTTGAGCAACGGCCTGATCCTGTTCGTAATACCTCACGTCGGGATCCTTACCGACATTTCCTATAAGCATAACTTTATTCATAGTCGTGAAGATTTATATAGTTACTGATGGTTATTTCCACATACCTAAATACCTGAACTTAAAGTTCTTACCTTTGGCAGAAGGAAACTGACTACGATTGTCAACACGTTCACGCAGATGATCCACAATACGATTGTAAGCATCCTGTCCGCTTAGAGCTTTTACATTAGCGACAAACTGAGTATCACGATATTCATGTTTTCCAGTGGCAGGGATAAGGACCACTCTTTTGAAAAGAAGAGAAGCCTCGTACCATCCCTCACGCTTCTCACTCAAACGAGCCACCGTAGGAGGTACGGCTTCACGATGGTCTCCCTCATTAGCAGGAATGCGCAAAGCTTTTTTCTGCTTGAAGTCCATCATGGTTGCAGCCTCAGTCTTGATAATGATAAAATATACTCGTGGACGCACCTTATATCTCTTGGGATAGAAAACCTCGCTCCCAACATAGTCGCGTACATCTGCTTCGAGTTCCGGGGTCATACCGATCTCTGGAATAGACTTCAAGAAACTAACAGCATCATCGACATTAGAAACTAATGTCTCGTTATCAAAATATCTTAAATACAAATTCATTTAGGTTTGTTTTTCGAAGATCCTACATGTGTTTCCAATCAAAGGAAAACCTAACAATAAAAGAGCGGAAAACGGGACTCGGACCCGCGACCCCAACCTTGGCAAGGTTGTGCTCTACCAACTGAGCTATTTCCGCGTATCTTGGTGAAGAGGAGGAGACTCGAACTCCCACGTCGCACTTGACACTACCCCCTCAAAGTAGCGCGTCTACCAATTCCGCCACCTCTCCAACAAAAAACCATTCTGAATGACGTTGTGCCCAGAACAGGACTCGAACCTGCACGCCTCGCGGCACACGCACCTGAAACGTGCGCGTCTACCAATTCCGCCACCTGGGCAAGTACCCGGACAAATCAACAATTTATCCTTCGTTGT